>CAZWUB010000009.1:49083-51708 GCA_964637415.1 uncultured Rikenellaceae bacterium | reverse complement strand
ACTCTCAACCAACAGAACCGGAATCTGTCATTCTATCCATTGAACTACGGGACCGGTGTTTTCACCGTCAAAAATATAACCATTAACCCGATTCAGCAAATATTTTGTGCGATTTCGTAAATTGTTGCGTGCGGTATGCATGCCGCACGTTGTAGAAACGGCATGCATGCCGTACGTTGTAGAAACGGCATGCATGCCGCACGTTGTAGAAACGGCATGCATGCCGTACGTTGTAGAAACGGCATGCATGCCGTTTCTACAATAATTGAAATACATCGATAATGATATTTCCACAGGAATTTCTAATTTCGCAAACCAATTAACACATCAATAATTATTGCACATAATGGAATACAATTTCCGCGAAATAGAAAAAAAATGGCAGCAATACTGGGAGGAGAATAAAACATTCAGGACTCCGGATGACTTAACCAACCCAAAGAAATGCTATATCCTCGATATGTTTCCCTACCCCTCCGGAGCCGGACTGCATGTGGGTCATCCTGAGGGCTATACAGCAACCGATATCATAAGCAGATATAAAAGAATGAAGGGATTCAATGTCCTTCATCCGATGGGCTGGGACGCTTTCGGTTTACCTGCAGAACAATATGCCATCCAGACCGGAACCCATCCGTCAGTAACAACAAAAAGAAACTGTGATACATTCAGACGGCAGATTAAGGAACTTGGACTAAGCTACGACTGGGAAAGAGAAATAAACACAACCGATCCGAAATACTTTAAATGGACCCAATGGATATTTATTCAGCTCTATAATACCTGGTTCGATGAAAAAATTCAGAAAGGACGGCCTGTTTCTGAACTTATTATCCCCGAAAGCATAAGCAAAGCAGGGAAAAAGGCAGTAAGCGAATATATAAACACCCGCAGACTTGCATATTATGATAATGCAACTGTCTGGTGGTGCCCCGACTGCAGAATTGTTTGTGCAAATGAAGAGGTCCTGTTTGACGGATCACACGAGAAATGCGGGAACCGGGTTGAGAAGAAAAACCTTAAGCAGTGGATGCTCAGGATACCTCTTTATGCTGAAAGACTACTTAAAGGTATCGATGATCTCGACTGGCCTGAAGGGATCAAGGAGATGCAGCGAAACTGGATCGGCCGTTCCACAGGAGCAGAGGTTGATTTCAGGCTCGACGGAATGGATGAGGTCCTGACTGTTTTTACAACCCGCCCCGATACACTTTTCGGAGCTACCTATATGGTTATTGCTCCCGAGCATCCGCTGACAAAACTGATAACAACTTCCGGTCAAAAGGCAGATGTGGAAAATTATATCAAAGCTGCTTCTCTTAAATCTGATCTTGACCGTACCGACCTTGCAAAGGAAAAAACCGGAGTGTTTACAGGAAGGTATGCAATCAATCCTGTCAATCTCAAGAAAATACCGGTCTGGGTGGCTGATTATGTCCTGACGGGATATGGTACAGGTGCAATTATGGCGGTACCGGCACACGATACACGCGACTTTGAATTCGCTGAGAAATTCAATCTCCCGGTCATTTGCATCCAGGATCCCGATGTTATTGATAAGGAACAGAAAGAAAGGATCATTGCAGGAAAGGAATGCTGGACCGAGGATGGCAGGTACATTAATTCATCGGACAAGTTGACAGGTATCGATATAAATGGTCTGAATAAAGAAGCCGGCATAGCGAAGATAACAGGCTGGCTCGAATCAAAAAACATAGGTAAGGCAAAAGTCAACTTCAAGCTCAGGGATTGGCTGTTCAGCAGGCAGAGGTACTGGGGAGAACCCTTCCCTGTGATCCACTGGGAAGACGGTGAAATAACCCTGCTCGATGAAAAAGAACTTCCCCTGGAACTTCCTGTGATGGAAAAATATCTTCCGGGTGATACCGGGGAATCGCCACTTGCAAATGCAGGCGAATGGCTCAATGTAACAGACAAAGCGGGCAGAAAAGGAAGGCGTGAAACCAATACAATGCCACAATGGGCTGGATCATGCTGGTATTACCTGCGATTTATTGATCCGGGAAACGACAAAATGATATTTGATCCGGTAAAGGAAAAATACTGGATGCCTGTCGATATTTATATTGGTGGCGCGGAACATGCCGTTCTTCACCTTCTATACAGCCGCTTCTGGCATAAAGTACTCTATGATCTCGGCATCGTTACAACCGATGAACCTTACCACAAGCTGTTCAACCAGGGTATGATACTGGCATATGCCTACGAAAACGAAACAGGAGCTAAAGTAGCAGCAGATATTATCGAAGAACGTAACGGTAAGTTCTACAACAGGGAAACCGGGGCAGAAGTGAGACAGATAGTGGCTAAAATGTCAAAATCGCTCAAAAATGTTGTGAATCCCGACGATGTTGTTTCAAAGTACGGGGCCGACTCTCTCAGACTGTATGAAATGTTCCTGGGACCTCTCGATGTAACAAAACCATGGGATGATAAAGGCGTTAAGGGCGTGTTCAATTTCCTTGGAAGAACATTCAGGTTCTTTTCAAACCCGGACAATATAACCGGAGGAAATGAAGATCCTGAAATCCTGAAAGGGCTCCACCAGGCAATAAGAAAGGTTGAATCAGATATAGAGAATTTACGTTTCAACACTGCTATTTC
>CAZWUB010000009.1:0-48983 GCA_964637415.1 uncultured Rikenellaceae bacterium | reverse complement strand
TAAGTTACATATTCAGCTTCCGTGATTCGCTTAACATCACTCCTTTCAGGCAGAAAATTTCAGAGTCGGTAAGGTATTCTTCAGGAACGATCGAAACATCTCTCTGGGATGCCATGATGGCAGACAGTCTTCATCCAATGCTGGCAGTCAAACTCTCGGAAATTTATGCATGGACTGTTGATTTTTTCGGCCTTCAGAAAGGCGACAGCTTCAGGGTTATTTATGAAGAACTCTGCATAAATGATAAATCACAGGGGATCGGCAGAATATTCGGGGCTCAGTTTACATGGGCAGGAAAAACAACACTTGCCATACCTTTTATCCAGAACGGGACTGAAAGTTACTATGATAGTGAAGGAAACAGCCTGAGAAAAGCATTCCTTAAAGCTCCTCTTCAGTTTTCAAGAATCAGTTCCAGATATTCTTCTTCAAGGCTGCATCCAATTCTCAGGATACGGCGGCCACACTACGGAGTGGATTATGCTGCGCCAATCGGTACCCCTGTTCAGGCTATAGGCGACGGCAGGGTAACTTCAGCGACAATAGAAAGCGGCTCGGGAAGAATAGTAAGAATAGTACATAACAGCGTTTATTCAACCGCATATATGCACCTCAGCAGGTTCGGTCCGGGAATAACTGCAGGAGCATTCGTAAAACAGGGAGATATTATAGGTTATGTCGGAAGCAGCGGCCTCTCAACCGGTCCTCATCTCGATTTCAGATTCTATAAAAACGGCTCACCGGTCGACCCGCTTAAAATCGAAGCACCTCCCGTTGAACCGGTACTCGAAGAAAACAGGACAGTATTTGAAAAAAACAGGAAGGTTGTTGAAGTTCTTCTTTCTTCATTTTAATGCTTCAGCCCGGCTTAAGAACCAGCCTTTCAATTACTTCTGGGAAATATTTATATTCAAGAGCATGAATCCTCGATGCAAGAGATTCAGGGGTATCAGACGGTTCAACTTTACACTTTACCTGAAAGATTATATCCCCATCATCATATTTTTTATTTACAAAATGAATTGTTATTCCTGACTCTTTGTCATTGCTCATAATCACAGCACTGTGCACTTTATCGCCATACATTCCTTTACCCCCGTATGCCGGCAGAAGAGCGGGATGTATATTAATAATCCTGCCTTCAAACAGTTTTATTATATCATCCGGAACAAGCCAAAGGAAGCCTGCCAGAACAATAAAATCAATCTTATTCCGCATCAGATGATCAAGTACAGAGCCGGTAACATAAAAATCATTCCGGTCGAAAATATAAGTATTAATCCCAAGCGCCTCAGCCCTTTTAAGTACGCCTGCCTCACGACGATTAGATAAAACAAGAACCACTTTCGCACTGTTTCTGTTCGAAAAGTATCTTATAATATTTTCAGCATTTGTCCCGGCACCCGAGGCAAATATCGCTATATTCTTCATTATGTGATACTTAATTTTTTTGAGAAAATTTGTTTCCTGATAAGGTTGTAAATTTTATTATATTGATTATCAATTCAATATCTATGATATTAAATAAAAATCCCAAAATCATTTGAAAATAAACTACAAATATATTTCTTTGCAGGGTTCATAACTTAATATTAATTAAAATTTATCATTATGTCTGACATTGCGACAAGAGTAAAAGAGATTATTGTTGACAAACTTGGAGTTGATGAATCGGAAGTAACTCCCGAAGCAAGTTTTACCAATGATCTGGGTGCAGACTCTCTTGACACTGTTGAGCTGATCATGGAATTTGAAAAGGAATTTAACATTGGAATTCCTGATGATCAGGCAGAAACTATAAGCACCGTTGGTGATGCAATAAAGTACATCGAGGAGAATGCAAAATAGTTTTGCATTGAAAATACCCCATTTATGAGAAGAGTTGTTGTAACCGGGCTTGGAGCTTTCACTCCACTTGGAAAAAATTTACATGAATATTGGGAAGGATTAAAAAACGGTATAAGCGGAGCGGGTCTTATTACCCGCTTCGATACTGAAAAGTTCAAAACCAAATTTGCATGTGAAGTAAAGGGCTACAATTCTTCAGATTATTTTGACAGAAAAGAAGCTAACAAACTGGACCTTTATTCACAGTTTGCTTTAATCTCTGCCGAAGAAGCGATTATTGATTCAGGGATAGATCTGAAAACGGTTGATAAGGACCGGGTTGGTGTAATCTGGTCATCAGGTATCGGCGGGCTGTTTACCTTTTATGATCAGATCAGGAATTATGTTCTTGGTGATGGCACTCCCCGGTTCAGCCCCTTTTTTACTCCAAAGATGATTGCGAATATCGCCTCGGGATCGATATCAATAAAATACGGATTCAGAGGTCCGAATTTTGCTATAGTCTCAGCATGTGCATCTTCTACACATGCCCTGATTGATGCTGTAAATTATATAAAACTCGGGAAAGCTGATATTTTTGTCGCAGGAGGCTCAGAAGCCGGCATAAATGAACCAGGTATAGGAGGGTTCAATGCAATGATGGCCATGTCGACAAACAATGAGGAGTATATGACAGCATCCCGGCCGTTCGATCTGACAAGGGACGGTTTTGTAATGGGTGAAGGAGGAGGAGGCCTGATAGTTGAAGCCCTGGACCATGCAAAAGCCAGAGGAGCCAGAATATATGCTGAACTGGCAGGCACGGGCATGACAGCAGATGCTTACCATCTTACTGCACCTCACCCTGATGGGATAGGCGCCCGCGATGTTATGAGGCTGGCAGTAATGGATGCCGGTCTTAAACCGGAGGATATTGATTATATTAATGTCCACGGAACTGCAACTCCACTTGGCGATATTTCTGAAGCCAGGGCAATCCTTTCTGTATTCGGGGAACATGCATATGAAATGAACCTTAGTGCAACAAAATCAATGACCGGACATCTTCTCGGTGCTGCCGGTGCGATAGAGGCTATCGCCACCATTATGGCCACAATAGAAGATATAGTCCCTCCAACAATAAATCTGAAAGTACCTGATCCTCAGATAGACCAGAAGCTAAATCTGACGCCGAACAAATCACAGTCAAGAAAGATAAATGCCGCAATAAGTAATACATTCGGTTTCGGGGGTCATAATGCTTCTATTGTCATCAAAAAAGCTGAAATCTGATATTTTTGCTCTCCAAAAGATCCAACGGCACCAATCTGCTTAACAAAAGGGAGTTCAGATCCCGTCTGAAAAAAATTCTTGGATTCAGACCCGGAGACCTCCACTTATATGAAGCGGCTTTTATACACCGGTCAGCTTCCAGTATTCTACCCAACGGGAACAGAATGAATAACGAAAGGCTTGAATACCTTGGAGATGCAGTTCTGGATACAATACTTTCCGATTATCTTTTCAAAAAATTTCCCGAGGCAAGCGAAGGTTTCCTGACAAAAATACGATCAAGGACTGTAAACAGGGAAGTGCTTAATCAGCTGGCAATCTCCATGGGCCTGAATAAGCTTCTGATAAGCAATGTAAATTCCGTCCAGAATTCCAAAAACCTCAGCGGTGATGCATTTGAAGCACTCATCGGAGCAATATTCCTCGACAAGGGATTCAGAAGAACCAAAAAGCTGGTTATAAAAAAAATCCTCGCCAGATATCTCGACCTTGATAGTATTATAAAGACTGACACAGATTATAAAAGTCTTGTTTTTGAATGGGTTCAGAAGAATAAAACACAACTGACCTTTACATACAATGAAGAGTACGATTTTGACCAGAAAAAATCATTATTCTCCTCAACCCTTTATATAAATAAGGAAGAGTACGGTAAAGGTCATGGGTCATCAAAAAAAGAAGCCGAACAGGAAGCATCATGTCAGGGTTGGAAAAAGATCAGGGATATTCATGGCCTGCCCTGATGATATTTTATTTTTTCCTACCTTTATGGAGTTGGGAGAGGTAAAATGAAGTCCACACCGAAAATCAAACGGGTAACACTTAAGATCAGCGAAAACTCTGAACCATTCCTTATCGGGATTGTTGCTGCGGAACCCGATTATAAAATTTCACTGGCAATAAACAGGAAACTGGGTACCTCACTTAAGAGTGCTGATCCTGTTATTCTGCAGGAAAAGAATGATATTGACCTGCATTTCAGCAGGTTTTCAAGCCCGTCAGATTCCCCGGATCTTGCTTATGATCTCACTTCAAACCGCTCAGGTAAAAATTATCTGATAAAAAAGATGAGAAATATCGATTATTTTCTTCAGATCCATAATGTTGACAACGAGGCAGATACAGGAACGATTTTATCACTTATAAGGGAGATTGATTGTGTCACGGCTGCATTTAAGATCGGCTCAGAAATTATTAAGGACAAGAATATAAGATTTCTCGTCCGCTAGGTTAGAATGCTATCCCTTTAACGAAATAAAACAGACAATAACCATCTAATCAAGAAGAAGAGCCGCTTCCAGAACGGAAGCGGCTCACTTTTTGATAACCCTAAAACTAACCTAACCTATGAAAAAAACCTCTATATTGTGTATTCCAAATTTCGTGCCAAAACCTGTACAAAGATATTACATGCATTTAATATAAACAAATATTTATTTAAGATGAGATGAATATTAACTATATTTTAATGAATTGTTAAATTTATTAACCTTTTATACCTGCATTATATGATTCAGTTTAAATCCGGGAGCTTAATGTTGTTAAAGAAAGTTAAAGAGTCTTAACATAATTTATATATAGTAGTACTTTTGTAACTATATGAAAAAAAGTACGATTGCACTTCTGGCACTTTCATTCTTTCTGGCTTTGTCAGGGCTGATCCTTATTCAGGTTTACTGGATCCGCAATGCAATTGAAATAACTGATCAGGAATTCAGGATGCTTGCAAATAAAGCTCTTGAATCAGTAATACTCGATCTTGAAGAAAATGAACTTATTAACAGGATAACAGAGGAGATAGATCCTGCATCGGCAGATTCCGTAACAGCCATTGTGCCTGCCAATTCACCTCTTGCCCGGAAACTAAGAGGATATCAGCCCAATTCAAAATTACTGGAGATGTACGGTCTTAACGATCCTGATCAGCCGATTGCAATTACCGGGTCGGGACAAAAGATCTATATTTCTGATGAGAATGTATCTGATCTGGGGACAGATGACTCATATGAAACATCCCCACAGGCAATAAATGCAGAACTTACCGGACGGGTATCAAACAAGATCGTAGTGCTGGAAAATATTATGGACAAGATCCTTTACAACACTCCCGACATCAGGGAGAGAATTAATCCGGCCGACCTTAAGCCCTTACTGCGTAAAGCACTCACCAACGTAGGGATAGATCTGGACTTTGAGTATTCAATACGTTCAGGACGTTACGGGGAAATATGGAAAACAGCCGGATTCACCGATGCTCCGGGGACAAATAAATTTATAATCCAGTTGTTCCCCAACGATCCTGTACCAAGCCAGAATCAACTTGTATTATATTGCCTTCAGGAAAAACACTATAAATTTGGGAAGATAGGGAATCTGGGCTTTCTTTCTGCTCTTTTCGCATCCCTGCTGCTTGTCCTTTCTGCAGGCACATTCCTTATTATTTTCCGTCAGAAGAAACTCTCGGAGATCAGGAATGATTTTATGAATAATATGACCCATGAGCTGAAGACACCCATTTCCACAATTTCTCTTGCATCACAGCTTCTGTCCGACAAATCAGTTTCTGATGAGAACAAGAATATTGATTCTCTCGCAAAAGTGATTTCCGATGAGAGTATGAGGCTCAAATTCCAGGTTGAAAAAGTACTGCAGATGGCGATCTTTGAAAAAACAAAGATGAAGCTCAACCTCGTTTCTCTGGATATAAACAAAGCGCTTTCTGACATAATAGATAATTTCAAGCTGCAGATCATAAATTCAAAAGGTAAAATTCATACTGATTTTAAAGCTGTTTCATCATCAGCACTGATTGATGAAATCCATTTTATGAACGCAATATCCAATCTTATCGATAACGCGATAAAATATTCAAAGGGACAGCCGGATATTACAATAACAACAAAAAACACAAGGAAAGGCATTATAATTGTTGTCGAAGATAAAGGGATAGGCATCAGCAAAGAAGATCTGAAAAGAATTTACGATAAATTCTATCGTGTTCATTCAGGTAATGTACATAATGTGAAAGGCTTCGGGCTCGGGTTAAGCTATGTTAAGAAAGTTGTTGAAGAACATAATGGTACCATAAAAACAGAAAGCCATCTTAATAAAGGAACTAAATTTACGATCATCATTCCTCAAAACGGAAAAAAATGAAAAACTCAAGAATCCTTTTAGCAGAAGACGACAGTAATCTGGGAAATCTGTTAAAAAACTATCTCACTGTCAAAAAATACGATACAATGCTTTTCATGAATGGAATTCATGCGCTGGAAGCTTTCATAAAAGAGAGTTTTGATCTTTGTATTCTCGATATTATGATGCCGGAAATGGATGGTATTACCCTGGCAAGAGAGATGAGAAGGATAAAACCGGAGATACCGTTGATTTTCCTTACAGCAAAAAGCCAGAAAGAGGATATTCTTGAAGGATTCAGGTCGGGAGCAGACGATTATATTACAAAACCATTTTCGATGGAAGAATTGCTTTACAGGATACAGGCCATTCTTAAAAGGACAACATCTCCATCGACAGCAGGTAAACAGGACATTTACAATATCGGGAAATATACCTTTGATACTATAAAGCAACTTCTTATTTTTGAGGACGAGGTAATAAGACTGACAACCAAAGAATCAGAGCTTCTTGAACATCTCTGCAGATTTGGCAGAGATATTCTTGAACGTAATTTTGCTCTTAAGTCAATATGGATTGACGATAACTATTTCAATGCCCGTAGTATGGATGTTTATATAACAAGACTCAGGAAATATCTTCGCAAGGATCCTGAAGTCAGGATACTGAATGTCCATGGAAAGGGCTATAAGCTGATATCATGATGATAAACCCTGATCATAAATTATGATCAGGGTATCTGGTTCGGTTAGATAACAGGATTAATATATCTTCATTATCCACTGCTTATCCGGCGCCTAATTTAATAATTTTTTTTATCCCATACAAACAGGGAAAATTATAGAGGGAAAATTATAGATTAAAAGTCACAACATAACTTTAACTCTTCAATCAATTTCAGTCGAGCTTCAGAACTGCCAGAAAAGCCTGCTGGGGAACTTCCACATTTCCAATCTGTCTCATTCTTTTCTTTCCCTTTTTCTGTTTTTCAAGAAGTTTCCTCTTTCTTGTAATGTCACCACCATAGCATTTGGCTGTAACATCTTTTCTTACAGCTTTTACTGTTTCGCGTGCAATTATCTTGGCTCCTATTGCTGCCTGAATTGCAATTTCAAATTGCTGACGGGGAATAAGCTCCTTCAGCTTCACGCACATTTTCCGTCCGAAATCATAGGCATGACCACGGTGCATAAGAGTTGAAAGTGCATCGACCATTTCTCCGTTAAGAAGGATGTCAAGCCTGACAAGATCAGCTTTCTGGTATCCACTGTAATAGTAATCGAATGATGCATAACCCTTTGATATACTTTTCAGCTTGTCGTAGAAATCGAAGACTATCTCCGACAGCGGCATCTCGAATGTCAGTTCGACCCTGTCGCGTGTAAGATAAATCTGATTCTTCAGAGTACCTCTCTTATCGATGCAAAGATTCATTATTGCCCCTGTATAATCTGACTGTGTGATCACCTGTGCAACAATATACGGCTCCTCGATAACATCAATAGTTGTGACAGAGGGAAGGCCTGAAGGATTATGGACATCGATTTCCTCGCCTTTAGTTGTAAGTACTTTAAAAGAAACGTTGGGGACCGTTGTTATGACATCCATATTAAATTCACGGTCGAGCCGTTCCTGGACAATTTCCATATGAAGCAATCCAAGGAATCCGCATCTGAATCCGAACCCAAGGGCAGCTGATGATTCGGGGACAAATGTCAGGGAGGCATCATTGAGCTGAAGCCGCTCTATTGAGTTTCTGAGGTCTTCATACTCGTCAGCATCAACAGGGTACAGTCCGGCAAAGACCATAGGTTTAACTTCTTCAAAACCTTCGATTGCCTTATCGCATGGATTTTTAACATGGGTAATAGTATCTCCTACCCTGACTTCGGCCGAGATCTTTACACCGGAAATTATATATCCCACACTGCCGGGGCCCATTATATCGCGTGGATTCTGTTTGAATTTCAGCACACCAATTTCCTCCGCATTATATTCATGGTCAGTGCTTACAAATTTTACCCTGTCGCCTTTTCGTAAAGTTCCGTTAACGATCTTAAAATATACTATTATACCTCTGAAGGAATTGAATATCGAGTCGAATATAAGTGCCTGCAGGGGGGCATCCGGATCGCCTTTCGGAGGGGGTACAAGATTTACGATGTCATTAAGTATCCTGTCGACACCCATACCGGTCTTTGCACTTGCCTCAATTATATCCTCCCTGGTACATCCCGTAAGATCAACTATCTGATCTTTAACCTCCTCAGGCATAGCGCTTGCCATGTCCATCTTGTTTAGCACCGGTATTATTGTGAGGTTATGGTCGATCGCCATGTACAGATTTGAAATTGTCTGGGCCTGAATTCCCTGTGTAGCATCAATTACAAGCAAAGCACCCTCACAGGCTGCTATTGACCTCGATACCTCGTAAGAAAAATCAACATGTCCGGGGGTGTCAATAAGGTTCAGAAAGTACTTCTTCCCTTCGGTTGTATATTCCATCTGGATCGCATGGCTCTTTATTGTGATACCCCTTTCCCTCTCAAGATCCATATTATCAAGAACCTGATCCTGGAAGTCCCTCAAAGCAATTGTATTTGTTTTTTCAAGGAGACGATCGGCCAGAGTGCTTTTTCCGTGGTCGATATGTGCTATTATACAGAAGTTTCGGATATTATCCATCAGGATTGCAGGTTCTTAATCAGGTGCAAATATAATAAGTAGGGGCGTTGCATGCAACGCCCCCGGTGTAATAATTATTTGTTGATGTATGTATTACATCATGCCTGGCATTCCACCACCCATTCCCTGCGGCGGCATCTGTGGCTTATCTTCTTTCTCCTCTACAATTACAGCTTCTGTTGTCAGGAACATACCTGCAACTGATGCTGCATTTTCAAGAGCTACGCGTGTTACCTTTGCAGGGTCAATAACACCGACTGCAAGAAGTTTCTCAAATTTATTTGTCTGAGCATTATAACCAAAATCACCCTTACCAGCTTTAACATTCTGGGCAACAACTGCTCCCTCCATACCGGCGTTAACAGCTATCTGGCGAAGAGGTTCCTCAATTGCACGTTTAATTATCTCAATACCGGTTGTCTGGTCTTCATTATCACCTTTAAGACCTTCGAGGACTTTAATTGCACGGATATAAGCAACTCCACCACCAGGAACAATACCTTCTTCTATTGCTGCACGGGTTGCATGTAATGAGTCATTAACGCGGTCTTTCTTCTCCTTCATTTCAACCTCTGAAGCTGCACCTATATAGAGAACTGCTACTCCTCCTGCAAGCTTGGCTAAACGCTCCTGAAGCTTTTCCTTATCATAATCGGATGTTGTGGTGGTCATCTGCTGCTTGATCTGTCCTACACGGGCTTTGATCATTTCCTTATCACCATAACCGTTAACAATTGTTGTATTTTCCTTGTTGACAGTAACTTTTTCGGCAGTTCCAAGCATGTCGAGTGTTGCATGTTCAAGCTTGAGACCTTTTTCTTCAGAAATAACAGTCCCACCTGTAAGAATTGCTATATCCTCGAGCATTTCTTTTCTTCTGTCGCCAAAGCCCGGAGCTTTAACTGCACATACTCTCAGTGAACCGCGCAGACGGTTAACAACAAGTGTGGCAAGAGCTTCTCCTTCAATATCTTCAGACACTATCAGAAGGGGCCTGCCGGTCTGGGCAGATGCCTCAAGTATCGGCAGCATATCTTTCATCGCTGATATCTTCTTATCATATATGAGGATATAAGGATTCTCAAGTTCTGCTTCCATCTTATCGGTATTTGTAACAAAATATGCCGAAATATATCCGCGGTCGAACTGCATACCTTCCACTATTTCAACAGAAGTTGTTGTTCCTTTTGACTCTTCGACAGTTATAACACCTTCTTTGTGTACCTTACCCATGGCTTCGGCAATCAGTTTACCAATTTCCTGGTCGTCATTAGCTGAAATCCTTGCAACCTGCTCAATTTTTTTCAGATCATCACCTACAAGCTGAGCCTGTGCTTTTATGCTGGCAACAACTTTCTCAACTGCTTTGTCAATACCTCTTTTAACATCCATCGGATTTGCACCGGCAGTGATGTTTTTTAATCCTACATTTATAATAGACTGTGCAAGAACTGTTGCAGTTGTTGTTCCGTCACCTGCAATATCGCCGGTTTTGGAAGCAACTTCCTTAACCATCTGTGCACCCATATTCTTATAAGGGTCAGAAAGTTCAATTTCCTTCGCTACTGTCACACCGTCTTTTGAAACGAGGGGAGCGCCAAATTTTTTCTCAAGAACAACATTACGGCCTTTAGGACCAAGGGTAACCTTAACCGCATCTGCAAGCATATCAACACCTTCCTTAAGAAGTGCACGTGCATCAATATTATACTTAATCTCTTTTCCCATTTTTATTTAAATTTATTTGTTTCCTAATTACATTATAAAAAGAATATCTGACTGTGAAATGAGCAGGTAGTCTTCTCCATCAATTGTCAGTTCCTGACCGGCATATTTTCCATAGAGAACCTCTTCACCTTTTTTCACTTCCATCTCCTCATCTTTTTTTGCTGCACCTGTCAGTACAACTTTCCCCTGACGGGGTTTTTCCTTTGCTGAATCCGGAATAATTATTCCGCTGGCAGTTTTCTCTTCAGCCTCATTCGGTTTAACAAGAACCTTTCCTGCCAGGATTTTACCTTTTAATTGTGCCATGTTATCTAGTTTTAAAGTTAAATATTGATTTACTGTGGACTTTTTGAACATAATTTATGCCAAACAATGAAATATGACATTTTTGATAAAAAAAGTGTCAGTTTGTGACAAACTGACACTTTATCATATCAGGTTAAAATAATTACTAATTCTGTGGCTGATCTTCTTCAGGGGCCGGAGGTGTTGTTGCAGAAGCAGGAGGAACAGCCGTGGGTAATGTCGGGATAGCATTTGGATCAACAGCATTGTTGATCTGAGTGCTTATTCTTGATTGCTGTGCTTCACCCCGACGGGGAATTGCTGCGGTTGCAACGACACATAGGATAAGGATTGCTGCAGCGAGAGTCCAGGTCGATTTTTCAAGAAAATCTGCTGTTTTACGTACTCCCATTGTTTGTCCTGTAGATGTGAAATTGGCGGCAAGACCCCCTCCTTTTGAATTCTGTACCAACACTATAAGCACCTGGAGTATACAGGCTACTATTATCAAAACCGTTATGAAAATGTATATTCCCATTCCCTTACTTTTTTATAAGTTCCTTCACTTCTAAAATTAGAGACGCAAAGTAACTGCTTTTTTCCGGATATTTCAAACTTAATCTTTCATAAATATCTATTGCCTTAGAAAAGTAACCCTGCTTAACATAAATCCTTGCAAGGGTTTCAGTTAAGAACTCCTCCCTCTCTTCGACAAAAGGTTTGGAGATATCGGTAAGAGGGAAATCGTTTTTTTCCTTTACCGGTTCAATTCGTGGATTGGCAATAATGAATTTCTCTATCAGATCTGCCTGAAGCTGCTTTGCCGTTACAGGCTCCGGAACAGCAGAAATTTCATCATTGATGGCGGATTCCGGATATTCAGATGTTTTGTCAGGCTCAGTGTCCAGTTCCAGAAGATCTTCCTCTACCGGAACAGAGAACCCCGGATCCATATAAACAATTCTTTCCTCAACCTCTCCTGATTCTTCATTTATTACGATAATTGATGCATCAGTTTCCTTATCTCCCGATTCAGCTGTAATAATTATTGAGTAACCTTTCGGTTGATCATCAGATTCCGGTGCTCTCTCATCTTTTTCAATCTCCTGAATAAAGTCGTCACTGTTCCTTGCATTTTCTATAACCACCTGCTGGGTATCGACCTTGTCATCTTCCTTATCCATATTTTCAGAAGGGTTATCCTCCTGAATGATTTCTACGTGGGAAGGAGCAGTTTCAACGGGCTCTTTTTTCAGAAAATAATATAATACTTCACGATTTGCAATTCTCATTGCCGAATTCCTCAGCTGATTTTCAAACTTCACGTCAGCAGTATTCTGCATGCCTTTGAGCAGAAGCATGTAAGCGCTCTGAAAATATGGGAAGACACTGATCAGCGAGCTCAGTTCACCAAGTTCGGTATGGTTTGAGGGCCCCGGACCTTCTACAAGCTTCAAAAAGTCGCTCCTGTTCATTGCTCCTACCAGTTCACAAAAGCTTTATTAAAAATATCTTCGATAAGCAATTCTATTATTTTTTCTGAAAGTGAATCTTCAACATCCGCCAGAGATAAAGCGCTGTCATAATCTTCATATCTTGAAAAGCTCTGTTCGTAGCTCAGGTCCGGATCAATTGCATTTGTAAATTTAACCTTTACAGTTATTGTGAACCTGTTTGTTGCAGCCTGAGCATCGGCAGAAACTGTTAAAGGCCGGGTGTTATAATCTGTAATTTCACCTTCAAAATTCACATCCCCTATTCCGTTTACGAATCCCAGATTAGTCTGTGATTTACATTTATCTATAAGTGCATCCGTAAGATTCTGACTTAAAGTGGGCTGCACGAGGCTTGCCCTGTTCTGAAAATACTGGATGCTTATTGTTTTCACATCGGGTGAAATACTGGCTCCGGAAAAAGAATATGATACTTTACACCCGCTGATTAAAAGTATATATCCGGTCAGGAATAAGAGCGGTATGATCTTTAAAGAACTCTTTTCTCTTTTTTTACATTTCAATTCCATACTCTTTTATTTTCCTGTAAAGTGTCCGCTCGGAAATGCCAAGTTCACTTGCTGCCATTTTTCTCTTTCCGTTAAATTTCCCGAGTGCTTTCCTTATCATTTCCACTTCCTTGTCGGCCAGCGACAAAGACTCTTCCACTATTTCTTCTGTATCCTGAATATCTTCTACTCCGGGGCGGACTGTAAAATCTGCCGCTGTAGTATCCGGGACTTTTACAGGTACTCTGTCAGATTTTGCATCCCTGAACAGATTTTTAATAATACCTGAATTTGATTCTCCAATTGTAAAATTTGTATCTCCGCTCTGCAAGAAATCATAAACAAGCTTTTTCAGATCATTCATATCGCTTTTCATATCAAAAAGGATCTTGTACAGGATCTCCCTTTCGGAAGTATAGTTTTTATCCTCATCCTTTCTGATTATTGCCGGTAATTTCACCCCGTCATAATCCGGTAGATATGATCTTAATGTTGAAGCATTAATATCCCGTTCCTTTTCGATAATTGAAATCTGTTCTGTAATATTCTTAAGCTGCCTTACATTTCCCGGCCAGGAATAATTCAGAAGCAGAAGTCTTGCATCAATATCGATCCTGATTGCAGGCATCCTGTACTTATCTGCAAAGTCGACTGCAAACTTTCTGAAAAGGAGGATTATATCATCACCTCTTTCTCTGAGAGCAGGCACCCTGATAGGAACTGTATTCAACCTGTAAAACAGATCTTCCCTGAACCGTCCTCGATCAATTGCATTTGGAACGTCAACATTGCTGGCGGCAATTACCCTGACATTTGTTTTCTGAACCCTGGAAGATCCTACCCTGATAAATTCACCCGTTTCAAGTACCCTGAGAAGCCGCACCTGAGTAGATAGCGGTAGCTCAGCCACTTCATCGAGAAAGATTGTCCCACCGTCTGCAACTTCGAAATAGCCTTTTCTGCTGTCGGTGGCACCTGTAAATGCACCCTTTTCATGCCCGAAAAGCTCAGAATCAATTGTCCCCTCAGGAATAGCACCACAGTTTACTGCAATATAAGGGCCATGCTTCCTGGCGCTGAAACTGTGGATCACCTGCGGAAATACCTCCTTGCCTGTTCCGCTTTCACCTGTTATAAGGACCGACAGATCTGTAGGAGCAACCTGAACAGCAATATCAATTGCACGGTTAAGTCCTTCATAATTGCCTATGATACCGAATCGCTGCTTTATATTTTGGAGGTCTCTCATAAATCTTCTGAAGATGGTGCGAATTTAAGATATTTTTAAAACATTGGGAAATTCAATTTTCGTAAATTGGCCGTATGAAAAATGAGTCCGGATATCAGTTCGCAGGCATAATTCCTGCACGTTACGCATCAACAAGGTTCCCTGGCAAACCTCTCGTATTGATCGGAAACAAGTCAATGATCCAAAGGGTTTATGAACAGGCTCTTAAAGCTATCAACCTTGTTTATATTGCCACTGACGATCAGAGAATATATGAGGCTGCTATAAAATTTGGAGGGAACGCTGTAATGACTTCCCCCGGGCACCCCAGCGGTACTGACAGATGTGCCGAAGCAGTGCGGAAAATTATTGCAGAAACAGGAATTAATATTGACGTTGTTGTAAATATTCAGGGTGATGAGCCATTTATCAAACCTGAACAGATTGATCTCCTGAAATCGTGTTTCGCAGATAAAAATACCGAATTGGCAACTCTTATACGTAAAGTAGCACCCGGAGAAGACATTTTTAATCCAAACCAACCGAAAGTAATCCTTGATACTGCAGGAAACGCTATTTATTTCAGCAGAGCAGCAATACCCTTTGTAAGGGATTCACAATCTACTGAATGGACTGAAAAACATACTTACTATAAACATCTTGGAATGTATGCCTACAGAACCGGTATTCTGGAAAAGATCACAAAGATGTCAAGAAGTCCGCTGGAACAGGCAGAATCACTCGAACAGAACAGATGGATCGAAAACGGCCTTAAAATCAGGTGTGCAGTTACAGTCTGGGAGAGTTTCGGGATTGATACTCCTGAAGATCTTGATAAAGCATTGAAGCTCTTTGAACATTTTATTTAAATTTTTACTATCTTTAGCACAATTTTTGATGCAGTTCCCAAAACGGCATGTATGAAGAAAGTTATACTCTTTATTCTGTCTGTGATGTTCAGTTTAAGCCTTCAGGCCCAGAAGGATAGCACTGCTATTGCTTCTTTGCGCCTGAAACAGGGCATTTCATCAAAAGGTCCGGATGTAACTGTAAACATTTATCCGGTACCGGTAAGGGAGGATTATTTTAATATAAAGACCGACAGGGAAGTATCCTTTGTGAAAATAACAAATATTATCGGACAGGATATTTACAGGGCTCAGTATAATAATCCTCAAACTCTCAACAAAATCATTCTTGACAATCCGGGACGCGGGATGTATCTTGTTACAATAATATTCAGCGATGGTGTCCGTGTCGTGAAAAAAATTATGATAGAAGATCTGGAATGATCTTCAGGCATACCTCTTGTTATTATACTCACCCCTCATTCCTTTGTCTCGTCATCCCTAATCCCTCTGTCTCACGCCTCATCCCTCACTCCTCATTCTCCTCACTCCTCATTCTCCTCATCCCTCACGCCTCACTCCTCATCCCTCATTCCTCATCCCTTATTCTTCAAGTAACTTGCTGAAATAAGCCTCCTCGGCGGCAAGGTCAATAACCGGGATTTTATTTTCAATGTTCCTTATCCGCTCAATCATTGACCGGGCAAATTCCTTTTTCCTGCTTTCCAACGCACTTGTCAGCCTGTGGCTGAATGCCCTTGTAATTTTTATCACTTCGTTTCTCAGCTCAACTGTCCTGCTGTCGAGGTAACAATCTGAAAATTTCTGCCAGACATAATTTATTGCTGATGATGAAGGATGAAGCATATCATCATCATAGAAACGATAGTCGCGGAGATCATCCATAACAAGCTCATATGCAGGAAAATAACCAGGGCTTGCCGGATGACCCATCAATTCTTCAACAGCCAGGAAAAGAATCGATTTGCTTATCTGGTTGGCATGTGCTCCGTCTTTCCAATGCCTCACCGGACTTATTGTAAAAACGACTTTCAGAGCAGGAAAAAGGGACTTTAGTTTTGAAAGTTCTGCATCCCAGAGTGATACAATCTGAGAAGGGGTAAGCAATTCATTTGTGAATTCAGAGGAGGGTATCTTGTGGCAGTTTGATACTATTCTGCCTGATTTATTCCAGCGATATACCCGCGCTGTTCCGAAGGTTATGAATAAAAATTTTGCTGTGGAAATAAATCTCTGAGATCTCTCTGCATCTGAATTTATCTTTGCGATCACAGTGGCAGGATCCTCCGCTGAAAAATCAGTATAATGGCTAAAACTTAGCCAGACACCATTATAATTATAAAGGTCATCAGAAGTATACTTTCTTCCTTCTGTAATTGTATCAAGAGTATTGCAAACCGAAACAGGATTGTAGACTGTTCCGGCAGGATTTATGAGGACAGGCATTTTCCCGGCCTCAAACTGCCTGCCAATTTCAGTTGCAAAACATGAGCCCGTAAACAACACCGGATCATTATAAGTGATCTTTTCTGCCGATGGTTCTATTTTAAATGTTGTTCTGAGCTCCATTTTAATTTGATCCGGGCAAAACCTTTGTCATCCAGTTAATTATATATTCAAAGACCTGGTTTTTAAATGGCTCATTATGGAGTTCATGAAATCCGCCATCCCAGATCTTTAATTCTGCCTGTTTTGTCCCGGCGGCAAATCCGGAACTGCCTGAAAGCGAACATATCATATCGCCGCTCCCGTGCATCAAAAGAAGGGGAACCTCAAGTTCCTGAGAATTGTTCAATGAATTAACTGCTGCTCTCATGGCATTATGTGCAAGACTTACAGAGATTTTATCATGAACAAGCGGATCGGAATTATATCTGCTGATGACATCCTTGTCCTGGGACAAGTTTGCCTGAACCAGACCTGAGGGTTGAACAAGACCGGGAATTATGCTCTTCATTACGGATACCAGTGCTAATTTAAATTTATCGGGCTCAACTGAAAGCTTAAGCCAGGGAGAAGTTACAACAGCACCTTTAACAGCAGGCTTTTTCCTGAGCAGGTAATCAAGTACAATCCCTCCACCCAGACTGTGTCCGTAAATAAAGACAGGTGTCGCTGGAAAAGTGCTCTTAATATGCTTTAAAAGGATATCCAACATCTCGTCGGTTAACGAGAAGCTTTGTATATGCCCCCTCCTGCCATCCGAAGCACCATGACCCGGTAAATCAAGTCCCGTGAAACCTATATTTTCCCTTGCAAAAGATTCAGCCCATTCAGTATATCTGTTAATATGCTCACCCAGTCCGTGAACAAAAACAATGTTCGCACGAGATTTCTCTCCAGGACTGTTCAGAAATCCCCTGAGTATCTGTCCATTTCTAAGTTTTATGCTGTATTGCATTTATTTTTCTTTAAAAATAGTAAAAGCTGATAAATAATGCAAGAAAGTCAGGAGTCGGAAGACCGAAGTCGGAAGAAAGCATACTTCGGACTTCGGACTTCTGACTTCCATCAACAATTCGCTCCAAAAAATAATTTATACAACAAATAAAAATCAACAGATATAGTCCTTTATATCAACTATTTATTTAGTGATCTTATTTAGAATCCCCTTTCTTTTTACAGATTTTAAGATATTAAGATTTGTTTATCTTATTTTATTATTTTAATTTTGTATCATTAAATAAAACCCGAAGCTATGACAACTCACGAATTCAATAACAATCTTATAGAAATGAAGTCAAATCTTCAGAGATTTGCCATGAGCCTCACATATGACCGTGACACTGCCCTTGATCTGGTGCAGGACACATATCTCAAGGCAATAACCCACAAAGATAAATTCGTCGATTATACAAATCTGAAAGCCTGGGTCTTTACAATAATGAAGAACACTTTCATCAACAATTACAGGCGTAATTCGAAAGAGAACACGATAATTGACGGCACTAAGGATCTCTATTATTTAAATCAGCCTCACGATAAGGGATTTGTTTCCCCTGAATCGAAATATTCGGTAGCTGAGATAGAAAAAGCAATAAATTCGCTTGATGATGAATTCAGGATCCCTTTCAGAATGCATATTGATGGTTTCAAATATAAAGAAATAGCTGATGAGCTGGGATTAAAAATAGGGACAGTGAAAAGCAGAATTTTCTTTACACGTCAGAAGCTTATGCTGATGCTCAAAGATTACAACTAATAGTTTCTCGCATAAATAGATTTGTTTAGGTTAGGTTAGGTTAAGTTAGGTTAAGTTAGATCAGGTTAAATCAGGCAGAAGGGCTGAATCATTTCAGCCCTTCTTATTTTACTGATCTTATTGCAGCCGCGACATTTCGCATAAGATCAGCATATTTCACTCTTTCAACTGCAGTGTTTCTGAACAGCCTGATATATTTTTCTTCTGTAAGTAAAAGCCAGTCTTCACGTGTCATTGCCGCAACTTCTTCATTTATTGTAAATCCGGGATGAGAACCGCATTTAGGAGGATTATTCCAGGGGCAGACTGTCTGGCATGCATCACAGCCATATACCCGGCCTCCCAGTTTGGGAATAATATCTTCAGGTATCGGGCCTCTGTTTTCAATAGTCAGGTTCGCGATACATTTTCTTGCATCAATTGTACGATCATCATTAATAGCTCCTGTCGGACAACTGTCGATACATTCAGTGCAGTTTCCACAATAATCACCTTCAAACGGAGTGTCATAATCAAGCTCAATATCGAGAACCAGAGAGCCAATAAAAAAGAATGACCCTATTTTTTCATTTATTAATATTGAATGGCGTCCCTGCCATCCCAGTCCGGCCTGCCTTGCCCAGGCCTTTTCAAGCAAGGGGCCTGAGTCGCAGAATACTCTTCCTTCACAATCCGGAACAATAGTCCTGATAAATTCCAGAAGCTTCCCAAGCATTGGTCTGATAATATCATGGTAATCCGATCCGTATGCATACCTCGATAATACCGGTGCATAAGGATCTTTCTGCTTCAGCTCAGAATAGTAGCATAATCCTGTTACTACAATTGATTTTGCTCCGGGTAAGAGTAATCCCGGATTTATCCTCCTTTCAATATTTCTCTGAAGGTATGACATTCCGGCGTTCATACCTTTCTGACACCATTTTTCGAGGATCTTTCCGTTATCCGACAGGACCTTTGTCCTGGCGATGCCACAAAGATCAAAGCCCAGATCTTTTGCCTTATCCCTTATCAGAACCGACAGATTTTTAGTTTCCGCTGATCCCATAATCACAAATTTACAGAAGACCAAGTTCTAGTTTAACCTCATCACTGAGATTGTCAGGATTCCATGGAGGATTAAAGGTAAGCTTAAGATCGACCTTTTCAATACCCTCTGCCCTGCCTGCCTTTTCCCTTACCTCTTCCAGAAGCTGATCGGCAATGGGACAATTAGGGGCAGTGAGGGTCATGGTGATATGAACTGTTTTTTCATCATCAACTACAACCTTATAAATCAGGCCAAGATCATAGATATTTACGGGGATCTCAGGATCGTAGATTGTTTTTAGAACCTCGATTATTTTCTTTTCAGGATCAGTATTTTCAGGAATATTCATTTAAATAATTATTTCAATTCTTAATTTACCCACCCCCACCTCCAGCTGCGCGGGACAGGCTCTCCCAGGAGGGGAGTCTGAAAGAGTATCCCTCCCAGGAGGGAAACCTTGTACCCGGTCCTTTCCTGTCCTGGGCTCTGAGCTCTGAGCTCTGCGCTCTGAGCTAAATACTCCCGGAAAGTTTATCCTTTTCTCTTGCATTATAAGCTATTGCATACAATTTGATCTGCTGAACCATTGACAGAAGTCCGTTTGACCGGGTTGGTGAAAGATTCTGTCTAAGGCCTATTCTATCGATGAAGTAAAGATCAGCCGAAATAATTTCTTCCGGGGTTCTGTCAGAAAGAACACGGATGAGAAGTGCAACGATCCCTTTTGTGATAATGGCATCGCTGTCGGCAGTGAATCTGATCTTCTTCCCGTCAAATTCCGGATGAAGCCAGACTTTGGACTGACACCCTTCAATGAGAAAATCCTTTGTTTTAAAGCCTGGATCTATTACCGGAAGATCCCTGCCCATTTCGATAAGCAGATTGTACTTATCCATCCACTCATCAAATTCCGAAAACTCTTCAATGATCGATTCCTGTATCTCGTTGATCGTCATGACATTATTATGAAAACATTGTAATAACCTTTTCAATTCCTGTGCCAAGATTGTCAATTTCTTCCATCGTATTATAAAAGCACATTGATGCCCTTACAGTTCCTTCAATTCCGAACCTGTCCATCACCGGCTGGGCGCAATGAGTTCCTGTCCGGACAGCAATTCCAAGCTTATCTAGCACCATTCCAGTATCATACATGTGAATGTCTTTCAGAAGGAAGGATATAATTGATATTTTATCATCTGAATTCCCATAGATTTTTAATCCGCTTACCGACCCCAGTCTCCGGGTGGCGTAACTGAGAAGTTCATTTTCTCTCCTTCTGATATTTTCCATTCCGAGAGATAAAAGATAATCAATGGCACTGCCGAGTCCTATAGCACCCGGGAAATTCATAGTACCTGCCTCAAATTTAAACGGCAGTTCGTTATATGTTGTTTTTTCGAAAGTAACATGTTGTACCATGTCACCTCCACCCTGATAAGGAGGCATCTCTGTAAGGAGACGGGTTTTACCATATAGTACTCCTACCCCTGTGGGCCCGTAGATCTTATGACCTGAGAAGACATAAAAGTCACAATCCAGATCCCTTACATCAGTAATGCCATGCTGAATGCCCTGTGCCCCGTCGACAAGTACAGGCACATTAAGTGAATGAGCGGCTTCAATTATTTTTTTTACAGGAAGTATAATTCCAAGGGCATTGGAAACCTGGGTAACTGAAACAAGTCTGGTTTTACCTGAAAGCAATTTCAGATACTCATCAAAAATTATTTCTCCGTTTTCGTCAACAGGTATTACACGGAGCACTGCTCCCTTCCTCTCACACATCATCTGCCAGGGGACAATATTGGCATGATGTTCGAGATGACTGATGATCACCTCATCACCCTTGCTGATATATCTTTCGCCGAATGAAAATGCGATTGCGTTAACCGATCCTGTCGTACCCGATGTGAAAATTATTTCTTCTTTCCTTTCAGCATTGATGAAAGATCGTACTTTTTCGCGGGCATTTTCATATTCCTCCGAAGCTTTGTCGCTCAGAAAATGGACACCCCGATGAATATTACTGTTATAATTTGAAAATACTTCACTGATTGTATCAATAACGCACTGAGGTTTCTGGGTTGTTGCCCCGTTGTCGAAATAAACAAGTGGTTTACCGTAAACTTTTCTGCTCAGTACAGGGAAATCGGCTCTTATTTCATTTATATCTTTCACAATCACCTCTGGTTAACCGCATTTTACCATACAGCTTGCACATCGTGACAATTCACCTTTCAGTCGCTGCATAACCAGATTGTCCATCCTTTCCCTGAGAGCTTCAACCCGGATGTTCTGTATCACCTCATGAGCAAAACCGAACATAAGCATTAAACGTGATTCCCGTTTACTTATGCCTCTTGACCGGAGGTAAAAAAGTGCATTTTCATCAAGCTGGCCTATAGTTGCACCATGACTGCATTTAACATCATCCGCATATATTTCGAGCTGCGGTTTTGTATCCATTTTTGCATCATCGGAAAGAAGGATGTTGTTATTCTTCTGGTAAGCCAGAGTACCCTGAGCATCTTTATTAACAAATATCCTTCCGTTAAAAGCACCTGTTGACATATCATCAAGAACTCCCTTAAAAAGCTGGTTACTTGTACATTCAGGGAATGCATGATTTACATTCACATAATTATCAACATGCTGGAATTTGTCGGCAAGAAATAATCCGTACGAATTGCTTTCAGCGCCTTCCCCTCCAAGGTAGTGATGGGTGCTGTTGCGGACAAGTCCCCCGTGAAGGGTAATATTATTTGAGGCAGCATAGCTGTTCTTTTCCTGGTGAATGAAAGTGTGAGTGATCTTTGCTGCATCGTTATGCTCATTCTGAACACGGATTATGTCAAAATGAGAATTCTCACCCACGTAGATCTCCGTCACGGCATTTGTCAGGAACTTTTGAGGCGAGAGTGTATGATCACAGATTATCAGGGTTATATCGGCATTCTTTTCAACTATAACAAGATTCCTGTGCTGGTTAAAGATATCTTCATCCGAATCGACAAGATTAATGATCTGTATCGGTTTCTTCAAAACAGCGCCTTCGGGGACATAAATAAAAACGCCATCGGAGGCCAGGGCCGTGTTCAGGTGTACAAGTCCGTCGGAATTGCCGTTAACATATTTACCGTAATGCTTTTCAACAAGATCACTGAATTTCACTGAAGCTTCATTAAGGCTGCCGATCCAGATCCCGCCAGGCAGCTGACAGACTTTATCCCTGATTGTCGGATAGAAACCGTTCAGCAGAACAAGACCATGAGCATCAAGATCAGTCACATCGCAGCGGAATTCTTCGGCTTTGACAAAATCCGGTTCTCCCGGCATAAAATAATTCCTGAAATCGTGATTGAAAAAGGTGTCGAGATTTGTATATCTGTATGTTTCATTTTTCCTTGTCGGGATGCCCAGCTTTACGAATTCCTCTATTGCTTTCTGCCGAAATGAGTTAATATAAGGTGAAGAGGAGAGCGAAATTCTGTCGATGTTCTCCCTGTAAAGTTTAAGGTATCGTTCAGATCTTTCGGACTGATTATTCATAAATGTTGTTTTTTTCAGCATCTTTCTTAATCCAGTCATATCCCTTTTCTTCAAGTTCAAGCGCCAGTTCCCTTCCGGAGGTTTTAACTATCCTTCCATCATACAGAACATGTACCACATCGGGGATTATATAATCGAGAAGCCTCTGGTAATGCGTAATTACAATCGCAGATGTATCAGGACGCTTTAGCTTGTTAACTCCATTTGCCACAATACGGAGCGCATCAATATCAAGTCCGGAGTCTGTTTCATCAAGAATAGCGAGCTTTGGTTCCAGCATTGCCATCTGGAATATCTCATTCTTCTTTTTTTCACCTCCCGAAAAACCCTCATTGACGGATCTGTTTGCAAGCTTGGAATCAATCTCCACAAGTTCCTTTTTTTCACGCATAAGTTTGAGAAAATCCGAAGCAGACAAAGGATCAAGTCCTCTGTGTTTCCTGTGCTCATTAACTGAAGTCTTCATGAAATTGACCATACTCACTCCCGGTATTTCGATAGGATACTGAAATCCAAGGAAAATACCCTCGCGCGACCTCTCCTCCGCAGGCATTTCAAGAAGGTTCTTTCCCATATAGGTAACAGTTCCTTCAAGAACCTCTGCAAACTCTCTGCCGGCTAATATGGCTGCAAGTGTGCTTTTCCCGGATCCATTCGGCCCCATAAGGGCATGTATTTCGCCGGCTTTCACTTCAAGACTTATCCCCTTCAGAATTATCTTACCATTAATGGCCGCCTTTAAATTATCAATGATCAGCATAATAATATTTTATTCTCCTTTTTATTCTTATCCTACACTTCCTTCCAGGCTTATCTGCAAAAGTTTCTGGGCTTCCACAGCAAACTCCATTGGAAGCTTGTTAATCACTTCTTTTGCATACCCATTTACTATCAAGCCTATAGCATCTTCCGTCGAGATACCTCTCTGGTTGCAATAAAATATCTGTTCTTCTCCAATCTTTGAAGTTGTAGCCTCATGTTCCACAATGGCTGTCTGATTATCTACCTCAATATAAGGAAAAGTATGTGCTCCGCATTTATCACCCAGAAGAAGTGAATCGCACTGTGAAAAGTTTCTTGCTCCCTTTGCATTTTTCAGGACTTTAACAAGCCCCCTGTAACTGTTCTGGCTGAATCCTGCAGATATTCCTTTAGAAACAATAGTGCTCTTTGTATTTTTTCCGATATGGATCATCTTTGTTCCTGTATCTGCCTGCTGATGGTTGTTTGTGACAGCCACAGAATAAAATTCCCCGGTCGAATTATCACCTCGCAGTATGCATGAAGGATATTTCCATGTTATGGCAGATCCGGTTTCAACCTGAGTCCATGAGATCTTTGAATTATCACCTCTGCATAAGCCTCTCTTTGTAACAAAATTAAAGATCCCTCCTTTCCCGTTTTTGTCACCCGGATACCAGTTCTGGACAGTTGAATATTTAACTTCAGCATTATTTTCAGCAATTATTTCAACAATAGCGGCGTGAAGCTGGTTCTCATCACGCATAGGTGCAGTACATCCCTCGAGGTAACTTACATAACTCTCTTCATCGGCAACCAGGAGAGTCCGCTCAAACTGACCAGTATTGGCGGCGTTAATCCTGAAATAGGTTGAGAGTTCCATGGGGCACCTGACCCCTTTGGGGATATAACAGAAAGAGCCATCGCTGAAGACTGCAGAATTAAGGGCTGCAAAGAAATTATCTGTATAAGGCACAACAGTCCCCATATATCTTTTTACAAGATCGGGATATTCCTTTACCGCATCACTGAATGAGCAGAAAATAACTCCCGATTCAGCAAGAGTTTCCCTGAAGGTGGTTTTAACCGATACGCTGTCCATGACCGCATCAACGGCAATTCCGGCAAGATGCTTCTGCTCTTCAAGCGGAATACCAAGTTTGTCAAAGGTTTTTTTGAGCTCAGGATCAATTTCCTCAATGCTTCCGGGAGCCTTTTTTGGTTTCGGGGCAGCATAAAATATTATTTCCTGATAATCAATATATGGAATTTTCAGATTGGCCCATTCCGGCATTTTCATTGTCTTCCAGTGACGAAAAGCTTTCAGACGGAACTCAAGAAGCCATTCAGGTTCATCCTTCTTCCCCGAAATGGTCCGGATAACTTCTTCATTAAGCCCTTTCGGGATCCTTTCCATCTCAATATCAGTATAGAACCCATATTTATACTCCCCTGAAGTAACCCCGTTCAATATTTCATCCTGGCCTTTGTCCATATATCAGAATAAGAATGTCTCAATCAATTATAACAATACATAAATCACTTTGTTGATCATTAATTGAATTTAATCTAAATAAACCTGCCCGATCAGATTTAACATGCGATCAGATTATGCGATGGAGTTGTTTATAATGAATGTTGCAGCGAAAGCAATGATAGCATATAATTCAGGGAAAACAGCCAGGATCATTGTGTTTCCGAAAACATTATTTCCGGAACCAATCGATGCTATACCGTTTGCACATACGCTTCCCTGCTTCAATGCCGAAAAAAGTGCAACAACACCGAGTGCCAGACCTGCGGCCAGTATAGCCATCCCCTGAATAAAGGTCATCTGGGGTCCTATTATTCCGCTGTTATTTATGATAAAGAACCCCCCGAATCCATAAAGCCCCTGAGTACCCGGAAGAGCACTCAACAGCATATAATTTCCAAACGCATCAGGATTCTTTTTCAATGCTCCGATTGTAGCATTTCCCCCCATTGTGACCCCAATAGCACTTCCTATCCCACTTAATGCCAGCATCAGTGCTAAACCTATATAGGCAAGAATGATTGGCAGATTAACAGAAGATGTAACCAGATTTGTTGTTTCCATAATTATTATTTGATTAATCGTTTATTGTTTTATTTTTAAATGGTTTATACTCAATCCCGCCACCGGCAAATCCTGCATTCTTATAAAATTCCACAAAGGTCAGTCTCATTGGATGAACAAAGCCTCCCAATGTTGCCATAAATAAGTTTAATGAATGTCCTATCAACAATATAATAATAAAAAAGAGCCATCCGACATATGGTACCGACAGCAATTGCAAAGAAATATCATTAAAGACAAAACCCAGAATACCTGAAGATATTCCAAGTGCAAAAAGTCTTATATATGAAAGAAGATCCCCGAAGACTCCCGTAATAACATTATAACTGTCCCATACACCACTGCCAATCTTTAAAAAGACATTAATCCCGGGTGAATTAAGAAGAAATATAAGTATACCTGATAAAACGAGCAGTATATTAAATACTAATCTGACCCGTACCGGATCAACCAGGCCCAATACGGCACCGCCTTTAAAAATTATTAATGTAATCATCAGTAAGACCCAACCGATAGTTGACAGACTATATTTAAATCCTTTCTGGCGTGAAATGTTCACAATTTTCAATATCATTCCAAACAGTATCTGTAATGCTCCCAGCAGAATTGCAAGATAGAACATGCTCAATGAATCCTGCATCAGGTGTCTGAAAGAATTAAGAAAAGGAAAATCCGATTCCGCATTTTTTAAGATGGCCCGCCTGTTTGCTGTAAAAGCATCCTCTCCTACAATTTTTGTAACCTCTTCCGTATATACTCTCCGTGACGGGAATGATTCATCCTTCAATTCTGTAAGACCGGTTATTACATTTTGGGGGACACCCTCTTTGTTCATATTTGCTATGGAACTTTCCGTAATAGTGTATCCTGTATCTATAAGGTTTATTCCGAAGAAAGTACCTGAAACAAGACCGAATAGTACGGCGGCTACTCCCAGATATTGAGCTAAGGTGACGAAGGATCTGAATCCCGGTTTTATCCGGCGTTTTATTATGAAACCTGCCAGCACGAAAATAAGTCCATATCCTGCATCCCCGAGGCAGAATCCGAAAAATAACATGAAAAAGGGTGCAAAAAACGGGGTCAGATCCAGTTCCCGGTATTCGGGGAGAGCAAATAATTTTGCAATCGGCTCAAACAATGATGAAAACTTATTGTTAACAAGAATTACCGGGACTTTTTCACCTTTACCTGGTTCTGAGACGAATGAAAAGCAGGCAGACTTATCTATTATTTCTTTTATTTTATTTTCTTCTGCCGCAGGAACCCAGCCTTCAAGGACATATATATTATTGTCCGCGTATTTATCAGCCTGTTCCGCAGTACCGGCATATTCAATTTTATTAATCAGAGAAACAGTTCCATCCCTGAGTGCTTTAAGCCATACCGCTGATTTTGATCTGAGTTTGGCTTTGAGCCCGTCACTTCCTGACTCATAGAGGTTTATTTCGTCAATTACAGACGATACAGGTCGCTCAGGTATCTTTTCAGTATCAGCATCAATCTCAGGGATCTCACCTTCCCTGTGGATTATGGCAAAATAAACCCGGCCGGTTTTTCTGCCAATAATCTCAATTGTATGAACATTGTTCCAGTCTTCCTTAAAACTTTTGTGAGGACAGGAAAATAATGATAAGGTCCATCCTGTACCCTGAAGTTTTTTAAAAGTATCGTCATCAAAATTTCCCCATGGTTCAACTCTCGATGCTTCTGATCTGAGCTTTTCGAGTCTGTTCTTATTCTCTTCAATTTCTTTTACTGAAGACTCATATTCTGATAGTACTTCAGAAGGGTCTAAAGATTCTTCAGATATCTGATCATTCTGAACTAACCTGGAAAGATGTTTAATTGCACTCTTGTATCTGTCAAGAAGTTCTATATCATTATTTATTGAACTGCTTTCATCAAATTTTCTTTTTTCAACGATATGCATTACACCTGCCTCGTATAAGGATTTCAGGAGGCTTTCATAATCGCGGTGATGAACAAGGAAAGTATATTTTTTTATATCTGCAATCATGCCACTTCACTTGTATTTAATTCTTCCTGGTGTGCCTTAATTATTTTCTGGGCAGATTTGGAAAGATTTTCTTCATCTTCCAGAAATCTTTTTATCCGTCTTATTGCATCCTCATAACCCGGTATCTGAACTTTCTCATAAAGATTAACCTTCTGGGTGGTTTTCTTCCGTGCATGGTTCAGTAATGCCATTTTTCTCAGGGCAAGATCTCTTTTAGCGAGAATAGTAACCATTTCCTTCAGAATCCGTACTCCTTCCGGGAACCATCCGGGATTATCATACAGATTGAAAGGTTTGATACTGAATGAAATATTTTTAAACTCCGGTATCTTTATTCCTGCAATTTTAATAAATCCCGTATCAATGTCTTTTATCTGAACTATTTCCTTATCAAACTCTGACCAGAGCCTGACTCCCTCCTTAAAGCGCTCATTTAATGCCACAAAATCTTTTTCAAATGCATCCGCCAGATCTTTTGCTTTCTTAACTTCAAGCCTGAGGGCAGATTCCTTGTTTTTAAGAATCGGCAATGCCTGAATCCTTACCTTAAGTTGTTTGTTAAGATTCTGGAGTGAAATTTTATTATATTGAAATTTTATCGCCATAAAAAATAAGCTACTTGAAAATTACTCAGGCCAGTATTTTTTAACAAGATCTGCTTTGATACCTGTTTCTTCTTTTGAAAAATACTTTCCAAACAATCCCCAGCAGGTGTTGAGCATAGCAGTCAGATCAATATTAATATCAATAGCCAGGAGTTTTTCGGAATAGTCCCGGGCAAATCTGAGAGTTCTTTCATCATAGTCAGACAATTCAAAACCGTTTTCCAGCTTGGTCCTTGCATTTGCTGCATCGGCATACAGTCTTATTGCGCAGTTCATAACCTGTGAATGATCCTCTCTTGTTTGTTTTCCTATAACAAGCTGCTTCAGTCTCGACAAAGATCTGAAAGGATCGACAATCACTTTACTGATCTCTGAATCGCGTCGCAAAAAAAGCTGTCCTTCTGTAATATACCCTGTATTATCGGGAATTGCATGAGTTATATCGCCGCCTGAGAGTGTTGTCACAGCGATGATTGTGATGGATCCTCCGTCAGGGAACTGTACTGCTTTCTCATATATCTTTGCCAGATCGGAATAAAGGGACCCGGGCATATTATCTTTTGAAGGGATCTGGTCCATTCTGTTGGAAACAATTGCCAGAGCGTCAGCATACAGCGTCATATCTGTAAGCAGAACCAGGACTTTCTCCTTTTTTTCAACTGCGAAATATTCAGCTGCAGATAAGGTCATATCAGGTACCAGAAGTCTTTCAACAGGAGGATTTTCTGTTGTATTTATAAAAGCTATTATTCTTTCAAGAGCCCCTGCATTTTCAAACACGTTTCTGTAATACAGGTAATCATCATTTGAAAGGCCCATACCTCCAAGAATTATCTTATCAGCCTGAGCTCTGAGAGCGACTGTTGCCATAACCTGGTTAAAAGGCTGATCGGGGTCTGCAAAGAAAGGTATTTTCTGTCCTGTGACGAGAGTATTGTTAAGATCTATCCCTGCAATACCTGTCGATATCAGTTCAGATGGCTGCATTCGTCTTACAGGATTGACGGAAGGTCCTCCTATTTCACGATCTTTTCCCGTCAGTGCCGGTCCCCCGTCAATAGGTTCACCATAGGCATTCAGAAATCTTCCGGCAAGATCATCATCAACTCTTAGTGAAGGAGCCCTGCCAAGAAATATTAATTCCGAGTTTGTGGGGACACCCTCGGTTCCGGAGAAAATCTGAAGGGTGACCTCGTTACCTATAATCTTTACAACCTGGGCAAGTCTTCCATTAACAAGAGCAAGTTCATCATAACCTGCACCGGTAGCTTTCACTGAACATGTTGCCTTGGTTATTCTTGTTAGTTTTGTATATACTTTCTGAAAAGCTTTCGTTTCCGTCATATCTCCGATATATCTTTTAACATTTTATCCAATTCCTTCTGATAATTATTGAACTGTTCCGATTCAAATTGAGAATAATTCATCTGCCGGCAAATATTAATGACCTTCTTGAACCATATTGAAGTTTCCTCAAAAGAGCCGAACTTCATTTCCGTATCATTTATTTCCAAAACTTTGTCGAGCATATATTTCTGACGTCCCAGGGGCGTCACACAATCTATCTTATCAAAGGCATCCTGCTGGAGAATAATAAAATCAACCACTTCGGATTTCCAGAACCTGATATGATAGTCTATAGGAACTCCGTCATCACCAAGTATATTTATCTGTTCATGAGCCTCGCGGCCTCGTATAAGAACATCTCTGACCCTGGAAACATTTTCGTGCCAGTCTGACGATATATTTTCGGTGATATAATCCTTTACTTCATCGTATTCAAGATATTTTGAATAACTCTCCACAGGGTCAATTGCAGGGTATCTCTTGGAATCGGACCTTTGCTGTGACAGGGCATAAAAACAACGGGCAGCCTTTTTTGTCGATTCTGTGACAGGCTCTTTAAGATTACCCCCTGCCGGGGAAACAGTACCAATGAAAGTTATGGAACCTGTTCTTCCGTTTGAAAGCTCAACAAATCCTGCTCTTGAATAATAATTTGAAATTATCGCCGGTAGATCCATCGGGAAAGCGTCTGGTCCGGGAAGTTCCTCCATCCGGTTTGACATTTCCCTTAAAGCCTGGGCCCATCTGGATGTTGAATCTGCAAGAAGAAGGATTTTCAAACCCATTGATCTGTAGTATTCTGCGATTGTCATCGCTGTATACACTGATGCTTCCCTTGCAGCCACCGGCATGTTTGAAGTATTTGCAATAATAGTCGTCCTTTCTATCAGCTTTCTCCCGGTACGTGTATCAATAAGTTCGGGAAACTCTTTAAAGATCTCCACAACTTCATTTGCCCTTTCCCCGCAGGCAGCTATAATAACCATGTCAGCATCAGCCTGCCTCGACAGAGCATGTTGCAATACCGTTTTGCCACAACCGAATGGCCCCGGGATAAATCCGGTACCTCCTTCTGTCATTGGGTTGAGTGTATCTATCACCCGTATACCGGTTTCCATTATCCTGAAAGGCCGGGTTTTATTTTTATAAGCCCTTACCGGTAACTTGACAGGCCATTTCTGGACCATCGTAATATTATGTTCCCGTCCGCCTTCATCTGTTATTATCGCTATAACGTCATGGACCCGGTAAGATCCACTCTCTGCGATCCACTTCACCTTATATGATCCTGTCAGCTTAAAGGGAACCATTATCTTATGGGATAGCCAATTTTCAATAACTTCCCCAAGCCAGGTTCCTGCTTCTACAATATTCCCGACCTCTGCCACCGGTGTGAATTCCCATTTTACATCTTCATCAAGCGGGAAGTTATATTCCCCCTTTTTAAGAAACACACCTTCAAGCCTGTCCAGATCATTCTGTAATCCGTCATATTTACGTGAAAGGATACCGGGGCCCAGAGTTGCTTCAAGCATATAACCTGTGAATTCAACGTCTGATCCCACATGCAATCCTCTTGTACTTTCAAAAACCTGCACATATGCCTGATCCCCTGTCACCTTAATAACTTCGGCCATCAGCCTCGCATCATCATGATTTATCATGCATATTTCGTTCTGTGAAACCGGCCCGTCAACATTAACAATTACGAGATTGGAAATTATTCCGTATACCTTACCTTTTGTGAGCATAGGTTAATAATTACTTTTATATTATTTTATTAATCTTCTGATTGATATAGTTTTAAGATGATCCATTATGTTTCCCGGTTTTCAATCAGTAAAGCTGCCGGAGAGAACCGGAGCTTCCATATCCTTAACCAGTCTGTCGAGCATATTTTTCCCGGTTTCCGGATCAAGCAATTTCCACCTAAGAACAATTGAAAGCTTAATTATATATCCGAGTATATGATCGATTGTGAAATATTCAAAAAAGGTTTCCGAGTCAATAAAATCCCAACGGGCTATATCTGTCTTTTTTTCCCTCTCCAGAAATTCACTTTCAACAGCTATTCTGAAAAGCCCGGGAACATACTCAGGTTCTACAGGAATCTGAAAATCCTTACCACTTCTGTATATATCCCTGAGACGGTTTGCAAGATCATCATCGCCAACAATAAGATTTACCGCTTCAAGACCCAGCATTTTGGCGTTGACCAGTGTAAGAATGTTTTTCAGATCACTGTCAAATCTTATCCATTTCTCCAGGAACCTGTTCCCCGAATTAAGTCCGGAATAAATATAGCCCTCAGTAAGCCTCCTGTCCGCTTCAGTTTTATCAATCCCATTATCCGAATGCAACCAGTCAGTCATAAATTCCACCATATAGGGTAAAAGAATGTCTTCTTCTTTAATTATTGACTGAAGTATTCTTTTCTGCTCTTCAAAATCAGCTGAATTATAGTTTCCGGCAGGATCGGGCAGTTCAGCACTGCCTTTCAGGAAAGCCACGAGATTGATATTATCGGATGGGAGAAACAGCACAGATACTTTTGAATAGTCAGCCGGATGAAGAACTGCTTTCAGCTCTTCACGGAAATCAGTCATATCCAATACACCCTTACCGCTGTCAAAAGCCAGATCTGCAAGTCCTGAAACAAAACAATGGTACTGTCTTTTCAACATCATTAATCTTTTTCAAACAACAGATCAACCAGCTTTGGCCTTAATAATTCCTTTAAATAACCGGCAAGTCCACTCTCTGTTACACTAATCTTATACTCTCCCTCTGAAGGATGTATTTCAAAGCCCTTCTCCATTGATTTTACAGGATGAAGGGAGATATTCTCTTTAAGTATTTTCTGTAATTTACCCTCAAGGTATTTTTCTATCTCCCCTGCTGATTCTTCAGACAGGTGAATGTCCAGTCCATCACTTTCACCCCCGGAAGGAGACCATTTCTCAGCAATTTTTTCTATCAGTCCAGCTATAAACCGTTTATCGGAAAAGACGTCTGAAACAGGTTCATCAACCAGTTTCATTGTTATAGTCTTTTCTATTTCCTGCTTTAGCAGACTCACTGCCTGACGGAATGACAGCTTTAATTCGGAAGCCGTGTTCTTCTTAATTTCTTCAGCTCTCTTCTCAGCCCTTGAAATTATCTCAGCTGCGTCTTCTTCAGCGCTACTTATGATCTTCTCTGCTTCTTTCCTGGCGCCGGAAACTATCTTTTGAGCTTCCTCATTGCCCTTTGAAACACCTTCAAGATAAATCTTCTCTGTTATCTCCTGCAGCTTATTGTCCATTTTTTAAAAATTTTTATTTCACCTTTACAGATTGTTCTTTATCGATACTTTTATAATCTCATTCATTTATCGATAAAAATCACTTAATGATGTCTTCCAGAACTGATTCTGAAATGAGTATGAAGGCTACCCCAGACCTTCGACAAGCGCACAAAATTGCAACATTTTTTTCAATTTACCAAAATAATGTATATATCTCATAATCATATATATGAGAATAGTCTGGTGGGATTCTTTTTTCTATAAAGCTGTAGAACAATATCAGTATCTGATCTAAAGTTTTAACTTTATATCATTATTAAATTTAAAAGCCATGAAAGTACTACTGCCAATAGCATTAATTGTCTTTTTATCTTTCCCCTGCGGGGGTGCAGATATTGAAAAAAATATTAAAGCAGATATTAAAATGGTGACTGTTTATCCTGACAGGGCACAAATGACCCATGAAACAGCTGTTGACATTCCATCCGGTAAAACAATTCTTAAATTATCGGGTCTGTCACCCTATATTGATGCAAGGAGCATCCAGGTAAAAGGAACCGGGAATTTCACTATCCTTTCCGTTAACCATCAGAACAATTATCTGCAGAATCTTGAGGATTCTCCTGAAATAAAAAACATCCGGAGCCAGATTAAAGGGCTTCAGATCAAAGTTGAGGACGAAAAGGCTGCTATCACAGTGCTTAAGGAAAAAGAAGCATTCCTTGTTGCTAACAGGGCCATCCTTGTAAAGGAAACATCATTCTCTATTGAACAGTTAAAGGGTGTGATGGAGCTCTATACTTCCAGCATGGACCAGGTAACCACTGCCGTCCTTAAGAAAAACAGGCTTATAAAAGATTATGAAGAGCAGATCGCCGCCCTGCAGAAGCAGATCTCCGACAGGACAGGAAAGCAGCAGCTTCCATCAGGAGAGATCTCTGTTTCGGTAAGCGCTGATAAACCTCTCACCGGGAAACTCACTTTTGCATATGTGGTTTCAAATGCCGGCTGGTATCCCTCGTATGACATCAGGGTCGATGATATTGCAAGTCCGGTTAACATCTTCTATAAGGCAAATCTTTTTCAGAACACTGGAGTTCAATGGAAAAATGTAAAATTGAGCTTTTCAAATGCCAATCCCTGGATTGCTGGCGATGTTCCGGACTTGTACCCATGGTACATAGATTATTTAATCCCGCCTTCTGAAGTCAGAGTGGTGGCTTACGGTGCACAAAAAAGAAGAGATGCTCCGGCAATGGCCGATATGGCAGTCAACGAGTTAAAGATGGAAGAAGCTGTTGAGGCATCTCAGGTAGCCGTTGAAAAGCAGGTCGGGGAAACTGCCATAACATTTGACGTTGCAGTTCCCTATACAATTGCATCTGACGGAAAAATTCAGACAATCGAGATCCAGAGGTCATCAATTCCTGCAGAATACAAATACGTGACAGTACCCAAAATGTCACCCCTGGCTTATCTTACCGGAAATATAACCGACTGGGCTGAAATGAGTCTTCAGAGCGGCGAAGCGACTCTCTATTTTGAAAACACATTCGTCGGTAAATCAACACTTAATGTCAACCAGCTTTCTGACACACTGACACTCTCGCTCGGTACTGATAACAGCATACTTGTCAAAAGGGAAAAAAGGAAAGATTTTACAAGCAGAAGAGTTCTTGGAGCCAATAAAACTGAGACATATTCCTTCCTTCTTACTATCAGGAATAATAAAACAAGTCCGGTAAAGATCACCTTACTGGATCAGATCCCCGTATCAACAAACAGCGGAATTACTGTAGAAGCCCTTGAATTATCGGGAGGCAGATACAATTCACAGACAGGCAGGGTGAGCTGGGATTATGATATTAAGCCACAGGAGACAAAGCAGACTATTCTGACATATTCAGTGAGGTATCCTAAGGATAAAACAATAATTCTTGAATAATTCTTACAGTAAATGAAAATCCTTGGAAATCTTGTCTGGCTTTTATTTGGTGGAATTATTATTGCAATTGAATATATCATTGGTAGCCTGATACTTATGATAACAATTGTAGGTATTCCATTTGGTCTTCAAACACTTAAGATGGGATGGCTTGCACTCTGGCCTTTCGGAAGAGATTCCCGGGTGCAGGAGAGATCATCCGGCTGCCTTTATATTATTATGAATCTTTTATGGCTGTTTTGCGGCGGGATATGGATAGCTCTGACTCATGCACTTTTTGGGTTGCTTCTCATGATTACTATAATCGGAATTCCCTTCGGAATGCAGCATTTCAAGCTAAGTTCGGTCGCACTGAATCCATTCGGAAGGGATATTGTCTGGATAAAATAAGAAAACGATTTAAGAACAAGGATTAACGATTTCTTATCTCGGCCCCCGGATAATGCCCCTCTCCGATTTCCTGATAAAATCGATAATATAATCCCTGTCGGGGGATTGTTTAAATTCTTTTTCAATATATTCAAGAGCCTGGGAGGTATTTCTCCGGCTCTGATAGATCACTCTGTAGATATTGTGGATCTCATCTATTCTTTCCTTGCCGAAATTACGCCGAGTAAGGCCGACAGTATTCAGTCCGAGATAGCACAAAGGGTCTCTGTCGGCTTTGATGAAAGGCGGGATATCTGACCGCACTTTCGATCCGCCACCCACAATAACATGTCCGCCTATCCTTGAGAACTGGTGAATGAGTGCGCCTCCGCTGAGAATGGCCCAGTCGTCGACTTTTACTTCCCCGGCCAGACCGCAATTATTGCCTATAATACAGTAATTTCCAATAAGACAATCGTGACCTACATGTGCATAAGCCATAATAAGGCAGTTCTGACCGACAATAGTCCTGCCTGCCGCGGCAGTCCCCCTGTTTACAGTCGATCCTTCCCTGACAGTTGTTCCATCGCCCAGTTCGGCAGTTGTTTCCTCGCCTTTGAATTTAAGGTCCTGAGGAATCCCCGAAATGACAGAAGACGGGAATATCCTGCATTTTTTACCGATCCTTGCACCATCCATTATCACTGCACCCGGACCAATCCATGTACCATCGCCGATTATAACATCGCCAGCGATATAGGCAAAAGGTTCTATTGTAACATTGTCTCCGATAACTGCTCCCGGGCTGATATAAGCTAAATTTGAAATCATTGCATTACTTATTTTTAATTACCTGGGCAGTCATTTCCCCTTCAACTACCAGATTATTGCCGACAAATGCCTGTCCAAACATTGTAACAATACCTCTCCTCATTGATTCTGAGAGTTCCATTTTGAGAATTACAGTATCACCCGGTACGACCTTATGTTTGAATTTAAGTTTGTCAATTTTAAGGAAATATGTGGAATATTTCTCCGGTTCTTCAAGACCGCTCAGGACAAGAATTCCTCCGCACTGAGCAAGCGCTTCAACAAGAAGTACGCCGGGCATAACAGGTTCATCAGGGAAGTGGCCCTGGAAGAATGATTCATTGAAAGTAACATTCTTGATACCAACAACGGTTGTTTCGTCAAGTGATATTATTTTATCAACAAGCAGGAAAGGGGCTCTGTGCGGGAGCCGTTTCTTTATTTCCTCAAGAGGATATACCGGCGGGATTGTGGGATCATAGACAGGTATATTACGCTTTGACAGCGATTTTTTCATTTCCTGTCTTATCATTTTTGAAAGGTGGGTATTGGCATAGTGCCCCGGCCTGGTAGCGACAACTTTCCCTTTAACCGGATGACCGACAAGGGCCAGATCGCCCATAAGGTCAAGAAGCTTATGCCGTGCAGGTTCATTTGGATATCTCAGCTGGGTATTATTGAGGACCCCAGCAGTATGCTTACTTATTCCCGGTCTGTTAAACAATTTTGCGATCCGGTCAATTTCTTCCTGATCAACCTCTTTTTCCAGTATCACCACAGCATTATCGAGGTCTCCTCCCTTAATGAGTCCCATCTTATATAACGGTTCAAGCTCATGGAAGAAAACAAATGTTCTGCTGTTGCAGATCTGTTTATCAAAATCATCTAATGTATCAAGGATTGCATATTGGTTCCCAAGGATCCTCGAGTTATAATCAATTAATACATTAATGCTTAAATGATCATCGGGATATATGATCAGGTCAACGCCATGCTCTTCATCCGACCACGTCAGCTTCTGTTTGACGACAAAATAGTTCCTGTCTTCTTTCAGTTCAATTATTCCGGCTTCTTTTATTGCCTCAGTAAACTTCTGTGCCGAACCTCCCATTATCGGAGCTTCTGGTCCGTCTATCTCAATAAGCGCATTATCTATTTTCAGACCGTAAAATGAGGCAAGTACATGTTCAATTGTTGCCACTGATGCATCATTCTGAACCAGGGTTGTTCCCCTTGAAGTGTCGGAAACATTCTCAGCAAGAGCATCAATAACCGGTTTCCCCGGGAGATCAATCCTGCAAAACTTATATCCGTGGTTAGCCGGAGCCGGTTTAAAGGTGATCCTGACATTTACACCTGTGTGCAACCCCTTACCGGTAAGACTGATCTCTCTGGCAAGGGTTCTTTGTTTCTCACTCATCAGCAATAATTAATTGTATTTGAAACCGGATACAAAAAAAATAAAAATTCCCGAACAAACTATATAATTCCGGATTAACAAGATCAAAACCAGGAAATATAAATCCGACCGGAGATTCAGATCATGTTCCTTTTGAGAAATTCAAGTTCCTGTTCAAGGTAATCAATTTTCGATTTGAGCTCGGGCAGCTTTTTAAAAATCACAGATGACCTTAAAAAATTCCTGTGTTCAATGGCAGGTGAGCCGATTACAATCTGGTTTTCTTCCTTTATATCACCTGCAATACCAGCCTGTGCTCCTATTTTGGTATTATCTGCTACTTTCAGATGCCCTGCAATACCGACCTGTCCGGCAAACATACAGTTTTTACCTATTCTTGTCGAACCTGCTATTCCGGTCTGACCGGCCATAACAGTATTTTCTCCTATCTCAACATTATGACCTACCTGAATCAGGTTATCGAGTTTCACGCCTCTTCGTATAATTGTCGATCCCATTGTGGCCCTGTCGATCGCCACATTGGCGCCTATTTCAACGTGATCTTCAAGTATTACATTCCCCAGTTGCGGTATTTTCATAAATTCCGTTTCCGACTGAGGTGCAAAGCCAAACCCGTCGCTGCCAATAACCGACCCGGCATGGATTGTACATTTGTTTCCAATAATACATTCGTGGTAGATCTTAACCCCTGAAAAAATCAGACAATCATCTCCTATTTTTGTATTGTCACCTATGCAGGCATGCGGATAGATCCGGCAGTTATTCCCTATAACGCAGTTTTCACCTATATAGGCAAATGCACCGATATATGCATCCGCACCGACCCTGGCACTTTTCTCAATTACTGCAGTGGGGTGAATACCTTTCTTTTTCGGTCTCGACTGATCAACCAGGGTCATTAAAGAGGCAAAAGATTCATAAGCGTTACTGACTTTTATCAGGGTAGCCTTTACCGGTGATGAAGGAATAAAATCTCTGTTAACAAGTACAACCGATGATTCTGTACTGTAAATAAAATGCTCGTATTTGGGATTTGCAAGGAATGAAAGCGCTCCTTTATGTCCCTCTTCAATTTTTGCAATTGTGTTAACTTTAATCTCCGGATCTCCAATGATCTCACCTTTTAAAAATTCTGCGATTGCTGCAGCTGTAAATTCCATCTTTTGCTTTATTAATTATCGTAATTCCTTTGGGTAGCACAAAAAATATTTAGTTATCCTTTCCGAGAGAAATCTGTGGTCAAACATATCTGAGACTTCTGAAATATCGGCTGTTTTACCTGATTTAAGAAGTATTTTTACTTCCGGCGAATGGGGAGTATATGCAAGGTTTGAAATGCTGTTTGTGAAAACATAATAATCAACTGCAGAGGGATCAATTTTAAACATCTCAATTGCCTGTTCCTTAAGCCCGTTAACTCTCTCTTTTGAAAAGGGTTCATTCTGAAGTTCTATGGCCAGCAGTCCTCGTCTAATTAATCTCGTTGCCAGGTCTGCAAGTATCCTGTCGGAACTGTCAACCCAGTATTTTGCAGAAACCAGAATATCCGAATCATCAAGCCTTGTAAAGTTAGCTGCAAGAAGTCCGGGGGTAAATTTTCCTTCCTTCAGCAAATCGTCAGGCCCCAGCTTATTATAAAGGAAAAACCTGAGAGCCGGAGTTGCATAAAGATCGATCCCCCTGAGGGCAAGTTCCCTTGCGCGCTTAAGAACATTGACCAGAAGGCTTTCTGAGGCAATTACCGCTTTGTGCATATATACCTGCCAGTACATCAGTCTCCTGGCAATAAGGAACTTCTCTAAGGAATATATCCCCTTTTCATCAATAACAAGCGAATCGTTCACTACATTCAGCATCCTGATTATCCTGTCGGATCCTACTGATCCTTCTATTACACCTGTAAAAAAACTGTCTCTCCGAAGGTAATCGAGTCTGTCCATATCCATCTGCCCTGAAACCAGCTCATGCAGGAACCTTCTTTGATAGGTATCCCTGAATATATCAATTGCCAGAGTTAATTTTCCCTTGTAAAAATCATTAAGCTTCTCCATAAGGAGCAGGGAAATATCTTCATGGGAGATCCCCGTAATAATTGAATTTTCGAGGGCATGGGAAAATGGACCGTGACCTGAATCATGAAGGAGGATAGCAATCAGAGCTGCTTCTTCCTCTTCGGGAGATATTCCGGTCCCTTTGCTCCGCAGTGTTGTAATTGCCAGATCCATGAGATGCAAAGCTCCAAGGCAATGCTGAAACCTGCTGTGATTTGCTCCCGGGTATACGAAGCTCGTGAGCCCGAGCTGCTTTATGTTCCTGAGCCTCTGGAACCAGGGGTGTTCAATAAGATCGAAAATAAAATCTCCGGGGACATTTATAAATCCGTAAACCGGATCGTTTATTATTTTCCGCTTATTTATCTTATATCCCACCTCTGAAATTTTCAGTTTACAAAATTATGAATTTGTTTCCAACTTCACAGAAAATTAAACAAGACACAAAGGTTCACTAAGCTTTGATTTTGATAATTTTGAAATATTTCCTGCAACAATTGAAATAAATGTCGTCTTTATAACGTCAATTAGCGTAGATTATTAAGAATCCGGTACTGAAATATGAAAATTGAAATCAGGGATCTCAGTAAAATATATCCAAACGGCAACCGTGCATTAAAGGATATCAATCTTGAGTTCAGTACAGGGATGTTCGGGCTCCTGGGGCCCAACGGGGCTGGCAAATCGAGTCTTATGAGAATCCTTGTGACGTTGATGAAACCCACATCAGGTGTCGTTCTTATTGATGGAAAGGATATTCAGCAGCACCGGAAGTGGCTCCGCAGCTTTCTGGGATATCTTCCCCAGGATTTCCGTTTTTTCACCTCTCTCAGAACATGGGAATTTCTTGATTATTCCGGGTCACTTGCAGGGATAAAGAACAGGAAGAGGAGGTTAACTGAGGTTGACCGGCTTCTCAACCAGGTGGGATTGCTTGAGGTTCGCGACCGGCAGGCAAATAAATTATCGGGTGGCATGAAGCGAAGACTGGGAATTGCTCAGGCACTGATAGGTAATCCAAGGCTGATTGTTGTTGACGAGCCGACAACCGGACTTGATCCCGATGAACGGATAAGATTCAGGAATATCCTGTCTCAGCTCAGTCAGCAGGATGTAACGATAATACTCTCAACCCATATCGTGGGAGATATTTCATCAACCTGCCAGGGTATGGCTTTGCTGAACCGTGGGGAACTTGTGTTTTCAGGTTCTCCGGAAGGTCTTGTAAAAAATGCCGAAGGGCATGTGTTCCGCCTTCATCTTAGTCCCGCTGAGTATGAAGCAGTCAAAGAACGTTATAATGTAATATCGACAATTCCGGTCGAAACGGGTTGGGAAGTGCAGGTTGTATCGGACAACAAACCGGAATTTGATAGTTCCGAAACAATAATACCCAACATTGAACACGCTTATGTTTATTTTATGGAACATAAACTTAATGCAGATATTTCAGAATGATTTCAGGATAAAGACATGGTTTTTCTTCACAATATTATAACAGTTGCAAAATACGAAGCAAAGACCCTCAGGAGAAGCTGGTTCTTCAGATTGTTCTCCATTGGTGCCCTTATTATATTTACATTTATGAATATCGGCCTCTTCTCTCCCATAGGCGATGAATCATGGGAGTTGACATCAATTTCTTCATCCGTTCCCCTCATCAACTTATACCTTTTAAATATAGGGCAGGCATTAATCGTCATTTTTCTTGCAGCAGATTTTCTCAAGCGTGACAAAAAGCTTGATACCAACGAAGTATTGTATACCCGCTCAATGTCAAACTTTGAATATGTAACCGGCAAGACAATAGGGATACTCAGGCTTTTCCTGAGTCTTGATCTCCTTATCCTTGCCATTGCCCTTGTAATTAATATTATCTCCAAAAGAATGCAGGTAGATATCCTCTCCTATCTGTGGTATCTTCTCCTGATCTGTCTGCCCACGATACTGTTCAGCCTTGGACTGGCGTTTATGCTGATGTCTGTCATCAGGAACCAGGCAGTTACTTTCCTGGTCCTGCTGGGTCTGGCTGCCCTTGATATGTTCTGGCTTTGGTACAGGGCAGGTTTTATTTTTGACTATATGGCATTCGGCTTACCTTTATTTAAATCAGGTATCATTGGATTTGATAATCCCGGTTTAATTTTCAGCCAGAGGGGCTTTTACATGTGTCTCGGACTTGCATTGGTTTTTGCTACCGTACTGTTATTTAAGCGATTACCTCAATCCAGGATCCATACAAGCCTTTCAGTTATACTTCTTGTAATTTTTACAGCGGGTGCAGGATTGTGCGGATTTAATGTTCTGGATACCTGGAAACAGAATAACGAATCAAAGAACAGAGTTATTGAGATCAGCAGGCGCTATGAAAATTTGTTATTTCCTGCACTGACAGATGCTGATATCGATTGCCGGCATAGAGGTGAAACGATAGAAGCAACCGCCAGATTAAAATTTACAAACGATAACAGGGCAGGAATTGACAGTTATATTCTTTCGCTGAATCCGGGTCTGGTTGTAACCGGAATATCATCAAACGGGACAGCACTTGATTTTAAAAGGATCAACCATATAATAGAAATTGACCCGGGCAGGATGCTGCAATCCGGTTCATCGGACAGTTTAACCATAACTTATTCGGGCACAATCGACGAGAATTTCTGTTTCCCCGATCATACTGAAAGTTTTAAAGAATCGCCCTACAGGATTGAAATGCTGAATGTAAATAAACGCCAGGCATTCCTCGATGATAATTATGTACTGCTGACACCGGAAGCACATTGGTATCCCGTTCCCGGACTAAATTATTACCCTTCAAATCCTGCCAGGATAAAAGTCGATTTCACCAGATTCAGTCTGAGGGTAAAGACTGACGACCGACTGATACCTGTCGCCCAGGGGATAATGAAAAAGGAAGACGAAAGCTATATATTTGAAAATGAAGTGCCTCTCACGGGACTAACTCTTGCTATCGGGGATTACCGCTCAGATACACTTACTGTTGATTCTGTAAAATACTTCACATTCTATTTCCCGGGAAATGATTATTATAAAAAAGATCTGGCAGAACTAAAAGATACTCTAACCCATCTCGTTTCGGGGATCATGAGAGAGCTTGAAACAAATTTCTCAACGAAATATCCTTTTAAAACTCTGAGTTTCATTGAAGTACCTGTGCAGTTTTACTCCTATCCCAAAATGAGTACCCAGACCAGGGCAGAAGTTCAGCCTTCAATGGTGCTTGTCCCTGAAAGATTGTCAACACTCCAGAGCGCAGGATTCGGAAAAAGATTTACAAGACAGAAAAAGAATATGACCAGGAATAATCAGGTCATAACCGACAAAGAGCTTCAGGTAAGGCTCTTCAATGATTTCGTAAGAAATACATTTATAAGTGGTGAAAATTTCAGATTCATAAACGGAACTGTCTTAAATGAACCGACACGTTATCGTCTTGGTCCGAGTTTTTATTTTTTTAAAAATAACTTTCATTCGTCCGAATATCCGGTTATAAATACTGTGTTCGAGTCCCATTTGCAGAAAGTCAATAATCCCCAAGCAGGAATCAGACGCTTTACAGGAGGTGTTTCTGAACAGGACAGGGCTAATCTTATTCTGCGAAACGGAAGCTTCAGGGAAATACTTGCCGGTAACCCGGGAAGCGACACTATAAGAGCGATTGTCACTGTAAAAGGAGACTATCTGTTCAATATCATGAGATCGAAAGCGGGGATGAACGAGTTTAATGACTGGTTCAGGAAATATATTGATTATAACAAATTTCAAAGGATTGATATAATGAAATTCGATGACGACCTGACAGATAAATTCGGATTCGGTATTTATTCATATCTCGATGACTGGTTTAACAGAAAGGATCAGCCGGGATTTCTTTTCACAGATATTGAGGCCGGAGAAATCGTCGTTGGTGACAGGGTCAGATATCTTGTATCCTTTACAGCCGTTAATCCCGAAACCGTCGCCGGCATATTCAACGTTGCACTACGTACAGGCGGACCAGGCCGGGGCGGTGGACAGAGGATGATGAGTATGAGCAGGTCGGGGCCCGGAGGGGGATCAATTACAATGTCGGTTCAGGGAAGGGGTATGGAAACAGATGATATTGCAAGTATTGTTATAATGGAGCCGGGAGACGCCAGGAAAGTAAGAATTATTAGTGATGCAGAACCAAGGGCATTGATAATCAATACACTATTCGCCAGGAATATTCCCGGGGAGATCAATCTTCCTCTTAATGAGATTAAGAAAATCAGGACGGGTACCAAAGTAACTGAAGGAGAAGAGAAAATAGCCACTCCTCCCGCTTTGAAATTGCCTGGTGAGCTTATTGTTGATAATGAAGATCCGGGTTTTGATAACGGAAATATTGAAGACCCCGGTCTTCTCAAAAAGCTGCTCAGGGTAAAAGGTAATAACCGTAATGAATATAATGAAGTCAATATGTACAGGGCACCTGAGAGATGGGAGAAAGCCATTCAATCTGTATATTACGGAAAGTATATACTTTCGTCGGTATATACCCGTGGCGGTGCAGGTGACAGGAGTGTTACCTGGTCGGTGAAGATCGACGAGCCCGGCTACTATGATATATATTGTTTTATAGGAAAGGCTGGAGACAGGATCATGGTCAGGACCGGCCGTGGTCCGGGTGGTCCGGGTGGCGGTGGTCCGCAGGGACCTCCCGATGGCGGGCCGCGGGGAGAAGGAAGAGCCGATTCACCATATAAGGACATGCATTATATTGTATACCATGATGAAGGGAGGGATGAAATAACTGTCGATTTTGAGAATGCAGAACCGGGATGGAATAATCTTGGGAGGTATTATCTCACGCCCGACAGTGCAAAAGTTGAACTGACAAATCAGTCATCGGGAAGGATAGTGATCGGGGATGCTGTAAGGTGGGTGAAGGCGGAGTGAAGGCTGCTCCAGACTCCCCTCCCGGGAGAGCCTGTCCCGCGCAGCGGGAGGTGGGGATGGGTTTTCCTGGAAATAAAACTAAAGCTTATGAGTATTATGAAACTTTTTTTTTACCCACCCCAAACCCCTCCGTAGGGGATTTCCCTGGAGTCCCCTTCTGGAAGGTATGTTCTTCCAGCCTTTCCGTAGGAGGAGATATACTGTGTAGCTTTAAATGATTGGATACTTAAGAATATTGATAATGAAAACACACTTCAAACCGGCAATAAGAATTTTTTTATCATGTTGTATATTGATATTCAATATATCAGATGTATATCCTCAGGAAGGAATGACCCTTCAGCAGGCAATGCAGATAGCAGAAAGCAATAGTCCCAATATGAAAAGGACAAAGCTTAACCTCATCCGGAGCCAGGAAAACCTCAATGCTCAGAATGCTGCGCTGAAATCCCAGTTCTCGTTATCGGTAAATCCCATCGGCTATAGTCAGAACAGGGAATTCAATGATCTTATATCAAAATGGAATACGACAAGGACTACGGAAAGCTATGGCTTGTTCACTGTAGCGCAGCCGATAGTCCTGACCGATGCTGTCGTTTCTCTCACAAACCGTTTTGGTTATACTGATTCTTACAGCGAATATACCGACAGAACAACAAAGGGATTCAGCAACCGGCTATCACTGAATCTCGACCAGCCTCTCTTTACATATAACCGTACCAAACTTCAGCTTAAGGAATTGCAGCTGGCCCTTGAAAATGCAGAGCTTAATTATGCCATTCAGCTTTTATCCCTCGAAAAGGGCGTAACCCAGGCATTTTATTACGTTTATCAGCAACAGCAGAGCATGGAGATCTCCCGTCAGGCTTACCTGAATATGCAACAGAGTCACGAAGTAATTAAAAACAAGGTCGATGCAGGCATTTCAGCCCGTGAAGAAATGTTTCAGGCTGAACTTAACCTGGCATCTTCCAGATCGGAATATGAAAACAGCCAGGTTTCTTTTGAAAATGCAAAAGACGACTTCAAGATAATAATAGGAATGAGCCTCTATGAGGATTTTATTGTTCTGCCTAATATTGAAGTTGATACTGTTCAGATAGATGTTTCATTTGCAATCGATCAGGGACTGGCAAACAGGATGGAACTGAGGCAGAGTAAGATCAATATAGAAACAGCTGAGTTCGATCTTATTCAGACAAAAGCCCTCAATGAATTTAAGGGAAACCTTGGCCTTTCAATAGGCCTGTTCGGGGATAATGAAAAAATCGGGAATGTATATGAGAGTCCTACCGATAACGAAAGCATTTCACTTTCATTTTCAATACCCCTGTGGGACTGGGGAGAAAGGAAATCAAGGATCAAAGCAACACAGGCTAATATCGAATCAGCAAATATCTCTTTTGAGGAAGAGCAAAATGATATAATTCTTGGTGTAAGACAGGTTTACAGAAATCTGATCAACCTCAGGAATCAGATCGGGATTGCAAAACAGAATGTTACAAATGCACAGCTGACATATGACCTGAACCTTGAAAAGTACAGGAACGGCGATCTGACGGGAATGGATCTGAATATCTATCAGAATCAGCTTTCCGAAAAACAGCTCTCCTATACTAATTCCCTGATCTCCTACAAGCTTGAATTGCTCAATCTGAAAATTCAAACCCTGTACGATTTTGAGAAAAAAGAATCAGTAACACCTGTAAAGAGTCTGGAAAAAAAATAAGGTGACAATAATTATGGAGTATCATTATTCATATTTTATTACCCCCTTTCTAATTTCCCCCAAAGGGGAAAGGCCTCATTCTCTCCTTCCCCTCGTGGGGGAAGGTCGGGAAGGGGGTTATAATAAAATAATTAAAAAGTCAATTTCCCCCTATAATTTAATCAAAATGAAGAAGATCATATTTTTATTTATCATTATCACATCATTCGCTGCATGCAGGAACCGCGATCAGAATCTTACAGCCGATGTTGAGATACCTGTTAGTGTTGAAGAACTCAGCCTCAGACCGATTGAAGAGTATGTAAACACAACCGGTACTTCCTTCCCCAAAGGAGAAATTGAGCTGAAATCTAAAATACCGGCGGCATATTTTCTTGAGAAAAATCCGCAAACAGGAAGATTATGGCAGCTTGGCGACAGGGTTAAAGCCGGAGCTCTTATTGCAAGGCTGGAGGATGAGGAATATGTTAACTCGGTCCAGATGGAAACCAACCAGCTGAACATGGAATTAATGGAGACTGAGCTGAGGAAACAGGAATCATTATATGAAAAAGGTGGTGTGACTCTTAAAGAGCTTAAGACTGCAGGGATCAATTACGAGAATGCCAAAACCACAGTTATAAACTCAAAGCTTCAACTCCGGAAAACCAGGGTCGTTGCTCCTATCGACGGGGTTATTGTCGATCTGCCATATTACACAAGGGGAACAGAAATCGCTTCAGGAGTTACAATTGTAAAAATAATGGATTACAAAACCATGTATATGGATGTCAGCCTCCCTGAAAAATACATTACGGTCATTAAACCCGGACAGGAAGTCAAACTTACAAATTACACAATCCCCGAAGATACTATCGTCGGGACCATCACCCAGCTGTCTCCGGCAATAGATCCTGATACCCGGACGTTCAAGGGAACTATCAACATCAACAATAACGATTATCTTCTTCGCCCGGGGATGTTTGTAAAGGCAGATATAGTTACTCAACGCAAGGATTCTGTTATCGTAATACCGAAAAATATAATCCTGTCAAGACAAAGGGGGAAGACTTTGTTTGTAGTCGATCGAGGTATTGCTGTTGAACGGATTGTTGAAACAGGTCTGGAAAATCTTACGGAAGTTGAGATCACAAGAGGACTAGAAAAGAACGAACGGGTGGTAACCGGAGGTTTCGAGACCCTGAGCAACAGATCAAAGGTTAAAATCATTATTTAACCCTATGAATACTATTGCCAGGTTTGCTGTAAAATACCCTGTAACAGTTACGATGCTGGTGCTGGGGATCGGACTGCTCGGATTTATCTCTTTCGGGAAGCTGGGAACAGACCTCTTCCCCGACCTTAACAATCCGAAAATATATATTGAACTCAGTGCAGGTGAAAAACCGCCTGAGGAGATTGAAAAGAACTATGTTGATCAGATAGAATCACTTGCAATGAGGCAGAGTGAAGTTATTCAGGTCTCCTCAGTCTCACAGGCAGGTTCTGCAACAATTACTGTAGAATACAACTGGAACAAGGACATGGACGAAGCTTTTCTCGATCTCCAGAAAGAGCTTAACTCCTTCAGCCAGAATTCCGATCTCGAAGATTTCACAATATCACAATACGATCCCAATGCCTCTCCTGTCATGATAGTCGGATTAAAGAACGACCGTATCTCCGACATGGATGAACTAAGGAAAGTAGCAGAAAATTATATCCGCAATGAACTTGTCAGGATTGAGGGAGTAGCTGATGTCCGGCTTATCGGGAAAGAAGAAAGCGAAGTAGTCATTGAGACAAGCAATTACCTTCTCGAATCTTTCGGACTCACCTCGGATGGCATAGCTGCACAGATAAGTAATTATAACAGAAATGTGTCGGGTGGCTCTATTGTCGATATGGGTACCAAATATGTGGTGAAGGGTGTAAGTGTTCTCGAAGACCTGAAGGATCTTGAGAACATTATTGTGGGCTTCAGACAACCCTCATCAGGTACGGCGGCCGGGACCTCCACCTCAACCTCAACCTCAACCTCAACCTCAGCCAGAGTCCCCGTTTATTTAAGGGATGTTTCCAGGATAAGTTTTGCAAATAAAGATCCTGAGAATATTGTAACTATAAACGGCGAGAGGTGTATCGGACTTTCCGTTTACAAGGAACCGAAATTCAACACCGTAGATGCGGTTAAGAGTCTTGATGAGGCAATTGACGGGCTGAGCAGGGCATTACCGGGGTATGAATTCATTAAGGTTGCCGACCAGGGAACTTATATAAATAACTCAATAGGAGAAGTAAAAAACACCCTTTTTATAGGTATTTTTCTTGCCGTCTTTGTTCTTTATATCTTCCTCCGGAGATTAGGGACAACCCTTGTGATAAGTGTGGCAATCCCTGTTTCGGTAATTGCCACTTTCAACCTGATGTATTTCACAGATCTCACACTGAATATAATGACTCTGGGGGGGCTGGCACTGGGGGCAGGAATGCTTGTTGACAATGCAATTGTTGTACTTGAAAACATTACAAGGAACCACGAAGAGGGAATGACTCTGAAGGAGGCAGTAATAACAGGTACCGGCCAGGTTGGAGGAGCAATAATGGCTGCCACAATTACTACGATAGTCGTTTTTCTTCCTATTGTGTATCTTCAGGGGGCATCCGGTGAGATGTTCAGGGACCAGGCATGGACTGTGGCTTTCGCCCTTATCTCATCGCTTTTTGTTGCATTGCTGGTGATCCCAATGCTTGTTTCGACTTTTTTTTCGGATAAAAGCAGGAGGAAAGAGATCCGTGTACCTCT
>CAZWUB010000008.1:0-54690 GCA_964637415.1 uncultured Rikenellaceae bacterium | reverse complement strand
TCCCCAGGATTCGTTATTGTAAGATCCAGCTCTTCATTCTTTGTATATTCATTATTATGTATCTGAATATGTGATACTTCATTATATATCGCGTCATGAAGGCGTTGTTTTGTCCAGCCCTCAACAAAGCCGATGAGAAAAATACCTGCAATTATGCCCAGCATAACGGCAACTATTACAACGAGACTTCGTTTTTTATTACGCCAGATGTTCTTCCATGCAATTGACCATATCATATCAGTTCCTTTATTAAGCTTTGAGTGCTTCAATTTCTTTTAACTTTCCAATTTTCCTCATTGGATAAATTGATGCCAGTATTACCATCAGTGCTACAAAAAGAGCCTGCCAATAAAAGTACGGGCCAACCATTGCAGTTGGCATTATTGCATCCCATCCCCAGTCTTCCATCATTTTACCCATTTCTCCCTTAAGTACGACAGGATAATAGTAGAAGTATAAAATCAGGGGCAAACTGGCAATTAATCCGGCTATGAGACCAATAATCCCAAGCATGAGCATTTCCATTGTAACGATCCTTTTCAGCTTCTTCTTCTGCATCCCGATCGCTACAAGAACACCAAATTCTCTTTTCCTTTCCGAAACCATCATCAGGACTGTTCCGAATATGCCAAAGAAAATAATGAAATAAAGTATCCCGAGCATTAATTGACCGCTCTGACTGTCACCCTGTATCTGCTGATACAGAACAGGATTAAGTTCAAACCATGTTTTTGCGGTGGTGCTTTTATCTGTGAGTAACGCATTTATCCCAGTTTTTACCTTTTTTATTGTTTTGTTTGATTTATCCGTAAGATTAACAACAAGTGCAGTAATCCTGCCTTCAGCATCAAAAAATTTCTGCGCTGCAGGTATTGTCATAATAATTAACTTGTTGTCTATCTCAGGAGATGGCATTTTAATGATCCCGCGTACGGGGAATATACCGGTTGCGGAAACCCCGTGATAACCCTGTCCCATCAATATTACAGAATCCCCTGGTGCAACTTTAAGAAATCCGGCAAGCCTGTCGGACACAAGGATCCCTTCATCGTTAACTGTAAGAAATCCGTTTGAGAATCCGGTACATTTCAATATCCGGGGCATCCAGAGTGATTTTTCCTCTTCGGAAAGGTCGAGCTCCAGTTCAATCCTTGCGGATGATGAATAAGAACGTCCGGCAGATTGGTTCAGCTTATTCATCACGTTATCCGGAATATTGCCTGATTCCTTAAGACACTCCATAGCCTCATCAGTGATCCGGTATTTCACAAGTTTGGTTTCAGGATCCGAAAAGTTCTTTTCCCTTACCGGATCTATTGCAATAACAGCCACTCCTTTGGTCTGGGTACCATTTGAAGCAAGAGTGAAAGATTCAAGGTGCGGGGTGACGGAGACAACACTTTCTATTTCAGAAATTGCGTCGTCCAACGAATCATTATATTCAAATGAATTATCAAGTAAAGGATCATCCTGGTAACTGAGGTTTTGAACCTGTATATGACCTGTAAATGATTCGATAAAATTATTTATCATGTGATCATAAGAACCGAGCTGCATTGATCTCATAACAACAGCAAAAAAAACCGCAAAGAATACAGATGCTGCCGTAATTACTGTACGCCGCCTGTTTCTCCATAAGTTTCTCCATGCTATTTTAAATTCTTCTTTCATACCTTCTTAACTTTTATCAACGGACTCTTTTCATATTTTGCTGGGAAAAATAACTCTCCTCAACAGGAATATTGAATTTAATTTCACGTATCTCTATAAAGGTAAGATTCTGAGGTTCTTCCTCGGGTTTAAGTTCTATTTTCGAAGTGATTGACCTTCCATCCATAGTTTTAATATTGCTTCCCGTTTCTGTCCTTACAAGGTAACCATCTTCATCATACAGTTCTGCTTTTAAGACCAGGAAATCCTTTTTGTCTATCCATCTGATCTGTTTTCCCCACACAATGGAAGCATCTTCTCTGGCAGTCATAAGAATTTTATAGCATGACCGGCCGTCAATATTTTCTTCGCCTGCAAATTCATGATTATAATCATTTACAACCGACGACTCTTTAAGAATATCATCATTTGTATAATCAGAACCCATCCAGCCCTGCGACATCATTGAGGGGGGAAGTTTGATAAGCCTGTTTATTGAAGGATTCCAGCTCCACATTTCCGAACCTCTTTTCAGAAAAGACTGTCCGGCTTCCCTTGCGGGTGCAGTGATCAGTGTAAGAGCGAAATCTCTGCCCATTGTCCAGGTCTTGAATTCAATTGTTCTCTTCCATCCGGTTCTGATTATAGTCATTGACATTAAGCTATAGCTGCTTTTCTCCCCGTTAAATTTTTCATCGGCTTTTTTTACTATTTCAGTTGCAGTGAGTGTCTGACCTGAAACCCGGCCAGCTGTTCCAAGTAAGAAAATTATTATAAATACTGTATAAAGGTTTCTTTTCATCATAATATAATTTTGATTTTAAAGGTATGATGGAACCCAAATGTTGTGAAAATTATTTTTATATGTGTTTGTGTTAGCAATAACATGTGGGTTTCATCTGTATTCATTTATAAAGACTGATAATATGGTCAACAGTTTTTGCAAAATATTCATCGTCATCCTTTCCTGGTTCCATAAATACATAGGTTATTGCAAATCCTTTAAATGTAAGTATGAACATGTTCATTTCAAGCCAGGGATCGTAATTATCCTTACGGCTTTGTTGTTTTCTTGTAAAATAGTCGGCAATAATCTTCATTATACCGGAGATGAATGATCCTTCCTTATATTCTTTTGCCAGCCTGAAAGGTGATTCTGTACCAAGAAATCTATTAAGGAATTGCTCCCTGACCTCAGTTTGCATAAGTACCTGGAAGAAGAGCCTCCAGAAATCATGTTTTTCATAGAGTATCCGGCTGATCTTCCGGATGAAAAATTCAAACTCATCTTCAGTCAGATATCCATCCCTGTTGATATCGAAGCTGTTATATAATTCATCTATTGATTTTGAGATTATTTCAGTAAGAAGATCTTCCTTACTTTTAAAGTAATTATACATCAGACCCTTCGATATCCCGGCATATTTTGCTATGTCCTTGATTGTTGTGGAATGGTATCCCATGTTTGCAAAGAGCCGAAGTGCAGTTCCCATGATGAGGGCTTTTTTCTCTTCCCTTATTCCCTCGAATTGTTGTTGTGTTTTTGGCGACATGTTTTATGACTGAACGGTCAGTCAAAGTTAAAACAAAGTTTTTTAAAAAACAAATTTTTTTTAATGATTTTTTAAAAAATTCTATGCCCCTCTTTAATCCTGATGATTAAAGCAGAAATTTTTGTATTTAAGCAGTAAAAACAGAGATCAGGAATAGTAAATAGTTTTCGAAGGAAGTAAATATTATTTATTGAAACTACGTATTAAAATACGTTTTTTAATACGTTTTTTAATACGTAGGCAGACTATTTCCGGATCATTTTGAATACTTTGATCTCCCTGTTACCATCCATTATTTTCAGAAAATATATTGATGATGAAAGCTCCTGAAGGAATATTTCAGTCTCTTCGCTGTCGACCTTCTGATCCTGAAGCATTACCCCATTCATATCATAAATACGGAATCTGAGGTTCCTGTTTTCAAGTGTGCCTACTACAAGTTTGAATGCTCCGCTTGTTGGATTGGGATAGACATTCATTAAAAGTGAAATATCTTCAGTATTTTCAACAGCTACCGGAGTTGATATTTCCCATGGCTGCTGTACTCCCTGCATGACAGATCCTCCTGCACCTGTATAGGTCTGATAAGCTGCCTGGCCTACCGTATAACTTACTGAGCCTCCGGTTCCGGTAGCTACTCCACCGGTAGTGACTACGGCCTGCTGACCCTGCAGAAATGTAATGCTGAATACAAGCATGGTCAGGATACTAAGAATCTTAATGTGCCTTTTCATATACTTTGTGTTTAAGTTTACAAAACCGATGCAATCTAAACCATAAATTTATGAAGTAATTAAATACGAGCCAAATAAAATTATCGGAATGCGGTATTCCGTGGCTTTATTTTGAGAAACGCAGTATTAATCGGAACGGATTGCTTCGTCGCTTCGCTACTACTAGCAACGACAGAACAGTTGCGTGAAATGGTAATTGGCGGAACGGATTGCTTCGTCGCTTCGCTGCTACTCGCAACGACGGCACAGTTGCGTGAAATGGTAATTGGCGGAACGGATTGCTTCGTCGCTTCGCTCCTCGCAATGACGGTAGTTCTACCGCCACATCGTGCTACCGTCATTGCGAGGAGTCCCTCGCATGCGGGACAACGAAGCAACCTTTCCCGGATCAAACAATTATACTCTCTCCTGCAACATTCTCAGCGTTTGTTGCGTTAAACCTGAAATCCGATATTTGAAGAAGGATTCTTAATATTTAAGAAAAGATTTTTATCTTTATACGCTGTATCTAAAACATTTAACCAATGGCAAGTCTAAAGCTTTTACTCGGATTAATTCCCTCTACTGCAAAATTAGAACAAGCCGAAAAGGCCCTGACAGACGAATTCGAAAAACTCAGAGCCTTTACGGGTTCTGAACTTCTGGCAAAATACACTAAACTGAACGATCTCATCAATTCCTCTGATTTTCAGCATAAAAAGAAGGAAATTGAATCACTTCAGTATAAGAATTCCGAAGAATATGCAAGAGAAAATGAATTTCTTTCCCTGCAGAAAGCAAAGGATATAGTTCTTTATTTTAAAACAATTTCGGGAAGTACTCTCAAAAGATTCCGGGAGATGGATGGTTCTGCAAAGGTCAAAGACTTTGAATCACTTCAGGAATATATAAATTCTTTTGAGTATAAGCAGAAAGCAAAAATGAAACCTGTAACATTCAAAGATACAGACGAATACAGGACTTTCATTGAATTTAAGAATCTTAAGAAGGATCCTGAGATAAAAAGATATCTCAAAGAGGCAGCAAAAGGTCAGGCGACAAAATCAACAACAGTCGAACGGTATGAAGAACTGAAAAATTTTGTGAACAGTTCCGCTTTCCTGGCAAAAAAGAATATGAAGCCTATTACTTTCAAGGACAGCGAGGAATACAAAAAGTTTCTCGAATATAAACGCATTAAGGACAGCCTTGAAATAAAAGAGTATTATAAATTCAAAAATTCAAAGGAATATGCCAATTTCCTTAATACCGACGGATCTCACAGGCTGGCCAGATATAATGAGCTTAAGGATTATGTTGCCACAAGCGAATTCAGGGAGAAAAAGAATTATTTCCTCGATAAAAAGAGGTTCGAAAAAACCGAGATGTTTAAAACAATCCAGGAATTCGAAAAACTGAAAAAGCATGACGATATAATCTGGTATTTTAAAGTCAAAGATTCAAACAAATTCGACTTGCTGAAAAACAGGGAACTTACTTTCTGTGATGAGTTCAATGGCGATAAGCTGGATACTTCAAAATGGCTTACCAATTATTATTATGGTGATAAGCTTTTGCACGACAGGTATTCAGTAGAGCCTGATCTTCAGGCTTATACTGAAAAAGAGAATTTCGAGATCAGGAACAGTCTGCTTAAGATAATTACAAAACCCCAGAAATACCTGGGTAAGGTGTGGACTCCGACTGATGGTTTCAGGCCGAAAGAGTTCAGTTTCACATCCGGCATTGTTAATACAGGAAAAAGTTTCCGCCAGCAGTACGGAATTTTTTCTGCAAAGGTCAGACTTGGAAATCCTTCTGCCAAATGTGCATTCTGGATGCTGGCCGATAAGATCACTCCTCATATAGATGTATGCCGTACTGCCGACGGCAAGGTTATGTTTGATTTCTTTCCCGGTGTTGATAAAAGATTTAAATCAACAATAGGATCAAAATATGCATCTGATTTCTACATTTATACTCTCGAATGGACACCGGATAAACTTGTCTGGAAAATTAATGATACTGTTGCTTTCAAATGTACAACCGATGTTCCGCGTGATCCCATGTATATAATTTTCTCAGGAGGGCTCGACAAACCTGTCAACAGTATGACCTCGATGGAGATTGACTGGGTAAGGGTCTATCAACCAAAAAAATAATCCGTTATATACGAATCATTCCTGATTCAACCCCTTTTCAGGGGGTGGTCATAATCAGCACCCTGGCTGATTATGACCGGGGGTATCCACGTTTTAACATAGGCCCCATGGAATGCCCCTGCAATTTTTCGATCGATACAATGTAACTATTGGCAAATTCGTTCGTCTTTAGGTTGTAATCAGGTTTATGACTGTAAAGGAATATAACAGATCTGTTGAGGAATATGCCGATTCTGTTTTCCGCTTCATTCTGGCGGATATAAGGGATGAGGAGCGGGCTTCCGATATTGTCCAGGATACTTTCGAGAAACTATGGAGGAACGTCTCGGAACTCGAATATAATGTAGTGAAATCCTGGCTCTTTTCAACAGCATATCATGGGATGATCGATATGATCAGGAAAGAAAAAAGGATGACATTAATTGAGGATTCACATACAAGGGAGATGGTTCACGAATCACAGTACAATGATCTTAATGAAATCCTTCATGCAGCACTGAAAAGGCTTCCGGAACATCAGAGATCAGTCATCCTGTTACGTGATTATGAAGGATACAGCTACCAGGAAATTGGCGGGATTACGGGAATGAGTGAAGCCCAGGTTAAGATAAATATATACAGGGGAAGAATTGCACTCAGGAATTATATCGGTAAAATTGAAACTGTTCTTTAATCATGAAACCCGACAGGTCAAATTTTGAAATATGGATTGCCGACTGGCTCGCCGGAAATCTTTCGGAGGAACAGAAAGAACATTTTATTGAATTTCTTGACCAAAATCCCGATCTGAAGGATGAAGCCGATTCTTTGTCGCTTACAACTCTTTCTCCGGAGAAAAGATCCTTTGAAGCAAAAAGGCTGCTTAAAAAGAGTGCAGCAGATCTTTCCCCCTCACAGGTTGAATATCTTTCCGTGGCTTATCTCGAACAAGATATTTCTTCAGGACAACTTGAAGACCTTAATAACTGCATAAGTAATAATCCCGAATCACAGAAGATCTTCGAATCGGTCAGAAAAATAAAACTTGTTGCGCCTGATCGCCCCTACATTTATAAAGACCGGCTCAGGAAGAAAAGCACATTCGAAAAGATACTGAACCTGGCATATCCGGTATTAAGAGTTGCTGCTGCTGTTGCAATTATAATCCTGAGTATAGTTTTTGTTCCAAAATTTTTATCTGTAAGACAGAACAAAATCGCCATAAATGCTGTTAAGTCAGATGAACCGGTTATCCTTTATTCAAATGTTCTGACTGTTCCCGAAGAAAGAATTTCAAATACAGAACCAGCAAAAAAATCAGAGATTTCCGGTTCAACAGAAAAAATTGAAGTTAAATTCAGTGATTATCCTGTGATGGCCGAATTACCCTGGTCCGATTCTGCAGAAATTCTCCCTGTTATTATCAGAGAGCCGGCCATATCCGGAATTACGGATTTCCCCGGTTTCAGTTTCGATATACTTGACCAACCGGTCAGTTACTCTCTTGTTGCATCAAATACAGAATACCGCGAACCGGTTTATGATGACAGGAACGGGTTCAGTAAATTTCTTGCAAAATTTGTCCGTGAAAAGATACTTCGTGAGGATACCGGCAGCGATGCACCAGTAAAGCCTTATGAAATTGCTTCAGCAGGTATTAATGGAATAAGCAAACTATTCGGACTGGAAATGGCTTTGGTAAAGGTTAATGATGAACAGGGAGAAATGAAATCCCTGTATTTCAGTTCAAGCTTATTGAAAGTCAATGCTCCGGTCAAAAAGGATGAAACTGCGCAGTAACTTTTAAAACCTGTTCTGCGTCTCATCCTAAGAAATTAATTACTACTGCCATGAAAACAAAAAATTTACACATCAGAAAAATCGGAACAGTAATATTACTAATGCTGTTTCTGGCACAGGGGTTCGGACAGAAAACCTCTGCTGCCAGAGATACTACCCGTGCGGAAAAATCAGCTGCGGATACAAGTGAAGTCCTTAAAGTTGTGCTGGGGAGGGATCGTATCATTATTGAAGACAACAAAGAGACAATTCAGGTTCAGGTGGGTAACAGAAAGCTTACAATTCTGGAATCACTTGAAGAAGGCGAACCCAGGATACAGATTGAAAAGGATGAAGATGACAATGATATTGATGAACCGGAGGAGTATCGTTATCATGATTGGGAAGATCCTGAAGACGAAAGAGCTGAAAGAAGAAGCCGCTTCAGGGGGCACTGGGCCGGCTTTGAATTCGGATTCAATAATTATGTGGTTTCCGACTACAGCTTAGTCCTGCCCGAGAGCATTGATTATATGTCGCTTCACTCCGGAAAATCACATAATTTCAATTTCAATGTTGCACAAACAAGCCTTGGTCTTGCAAGACGCATAGGCTTTGTTACAGGACTGGGCCTGAACTGGAATAATTACAGGTTCGACGGAAATAATAATATAATCAAAAATGAATCCGGAACCATAGAAGAATACAATCCTGAAGAACTGCTTAAGAAGTCAAAATTTTCAACCTTATATCTCACATTACCGGTTCTGCTTGAATTTCAGATACCAGCCGATCATAATCATCTCAACATAGCAGCAGGACCAATCGGGGCTGTCAAATTATATTCATATTCAAAGATGGTTTTTGAGGAAGGGGATAAAGTAAGGTCAGAAGATGATTTCAACCTCAATATGCTCAGATATGGAGTAACTGCACGGATAGGTTATGAAAACCTTCAGATTTACGGCACATATTATATTACTCCTCTGTTCCAGACAGGAAAAGGGCCGGGAAGCGTTGACCTGTTCCCGTTCGAAATAGGCCTTGCTTTTACTATCGATTAGGTTTTGATTTTTTGAGAGATATATTACCTTTATGCAACAACAAATATAAAGCGTAATGTATCTCTTATTAATAAGCAATTCAACCAATCCGGGAGAACCCTACCTCGATTATCCCAAGCATAATATCCGTGAGTTCCTCGGTCCAAAGCCCGTTAAAGTACTTTTTATACCTTATGCAGCTGTTACATTTTCTTATGATCTCTATGAAGAAAAAGTATCAGAAAGGTTCCGTGAAATAGGGCACAGTATCATTTCTATACATCATTCCAAAGATCCTGTAAAAGCAGTAAAGGAGGCTGAAGCTATTGCAGTCGGGGGAGGAAATACCTGGAAGCTCCTGAAAGAGATAAGGGATAACAAACTCACAGAGCATGTAAAAGAAAAGGTCATTGGCGGCACACCCTATATCGGATGGAGCGCAGGATCCAATGTTGCCTGCCCTACAATCATGACTACCAACGATATGCCTGTTGTCCAGCCGGATTCCTTCAATTCTTTCGGTCTGATCCCCTTCCAGATAAACCCTCATTACCTTGATGCCAATCCGGAAGGACATGCAGGTGAAACACGGGAACAAAGGATAAATGAATTTATAGAAATGAACCCGGATGTCAATGTCGTTGGTTTACGCGAGGGAACTATGCTTCTCGTCAAAAACAGATCGGTCCGGCTGATCGGTCCCAGGAATGCAAGGATCTTCAAAAAAGGGAGCTCTCCACTTGAAGCTGGCGATAACGATGACCTCTCCTGGCTGCTAAAAAGATGATAATATTCAGATTTGTCCAAATAAATTAACTTTGTCCACCGTTATCCGGCTACAAATCAATTTTCCGGTGAGTGAATGAAGTTACTGTCTGAAATACTCAAACCAATTGCTGTCGTTATAGCAGGCATAGCAGGAGTTCTGATAATTACTGCAATGCTTGTACAGGATAAAGTGGCAGGTATCGTACTTAAATCGCTCAGCAATGACATCTCAACAAAGTTTGAAACAGGTTCAGTCAGGCTGTCTTTTTTAAGGAGATTTCCCAGAGCAACCCTCGATCTGAAAAATGTACTTGTACATTCATCCCACGGATTTGACAGGTCGTGCTTTGGAAATATTGATACCGACACCCTCCTGGCTGCAAAATCAGTCATTATGGAGTTCAGACTGATTGATATTATAAGAGAAAACTACAATATCGGCAGGATAGGCGTGAGGAACGGATCCCTCCGTATTTTAACCGATACTTCCGGCAGGGTAAATTATGAAATCAGGTCAGTAAATCCAACGGCATCAGAGAATGATTTGATAATCAATCTTGAAAGTATTAATGTTACAGATGTCCGGGCGCTTTATAACAACCGGGCAACAGAACTGGTTATTGCAGGAATGATGGAAAACGGAAGGCTTAAAAGCAAGATTTCCGGCGATAACATCGATTTTACAGGAAAAGGAAACCTGACAATTGACCTTTTCTCACTATACAGCTTCAGCATAAAAAGCGGAATAAAGTCAGATGTTGATGTGGCACTCAACAGTTCAGAAAAAGGAATACGCTTTGATAAAAGCACACTGATACTTGATAAAAATAAATTCAGCATTGACGGCTTAATCTCTTCCGGGAATATATTGGATCTCTCTGTGACCGGAGAGAATATTAATATCGCAGATATCAAAAAATACCTTCCTGCAAAGCTCCTGGGTAAATTGAAAGCTTACAATCTTACAGGTATTCTGAATGTGGAAAGCAAGCTGAGCGGAGAAGCATCAAGAACGTCAAATCCCGGAATTGACATCAGCTTTACTGTAAATAATGGCAAAGCAACTCATGGATCCTCGTCTCTTGCCATAAAAGATGTTTCTTTTACCGGGATGTTTACCAACGGACCAAAGATGGTGCCATCAACCAGTTCCCTGAAGATCAGTAATTTCAAAGGTACTCTCGGATCATCGGCCTATACCGGATCACTTAACCTTTCCGATTTCACGGCACTCCGGGCTAATCTTGAGCTTAAAGGAAAAGTGATCCCTTCCGAGATCAAAGATTTCTTCAGCCTGAATGAAATATCTGCACCAAAGGGCTCCGCTGTACTTGATCTCAGAATGTCAGGACAGGTTCCGCGTAAAGAAAAATATAATATTGCCGATTTTCTGGCTCTCAATACAAAAGCCTTAATTGTTTTTGACTCATTCGGAATAGGCCTCAGCAACGATAAGATAAGGATTGATAATGTGACAGGGAATCTCTCGGTGTCGGATAAAGTCACTACAGCCAGGGATCTTGGTTTTTACTACAACGGTCAGGACATAAAAGTGAACGGTACTTTTTCAAGGCTCACCGAATGGCTGGCAGGCAAAAATGTTATTATGACTGCATCAGCCACAGTAACATCAGGCAGGATAGATGCGGGATCATTTTTCCCTGAAAAAAATGAAAAGAATGATACTCCGGGAAAGCAATTTTCACTTCCCGCAAATATGATCCTGGACCTGAATTTTGATCTGGACAATCTGAAATTTAAAAATTTCACGGCCGAAAAAGTCAGGGGCGTAATGAATTATAAATCCGGGATGATGAATTTTAAAACCCTGACTTTAAATTCATTGAATGGCACTATTTCAGGTGATTGTTTTTTTGTTCAGAATGCCAACAAATCCTTCCTGCTCAAAGGCAATTTCAACTTAGGCGGGATAAATGTAAAAAGGACCTTCTCAGTTTTTAACAATTTCGGGCAGAGTTTTATTAAGGATGAGAACCTCGAAGGTATTCTTTCGGGGTCGCTTACTATTCTTATACCCATGGATCATTTACTCCGTCCATCTGTTAAATCAGTTACGGCGGAAGGAAAATTTCTTCTTGAGAAAGGTGCTCTGGTCAACTTTGAACCTGTAAAAGAGCTTTCCGAATTTATTGACATAACTGAGCTGGAAAATATTCGTTTTGAAGAGCTTGCAAATGATTTTTTCATAAGAAACAATGCATTGTATATGCCCCAGATGGATGTCAGATCGTCGGCAGCGGATCTTTCAGTAAACGGAAGACATGGTTTTGATAACGACTACGAATACCATGTCAGAATACTTCTGTCGGAAATCCTCAGCAGAAAAATACCCAAACCCAAACCAAATACAACTGAATTCGGAGCGGTACAAGATGATGGCCTGGGCAGAACCTCACTTCTTCTCAGGATAGAGGATAACGGGGATAATGTAAAGGTGGGATATGATGTAAAAGCAGCCGGGACTCAGGTCAAAAATGAAATTAAGAAAGAAAAACAATCACTGCGGACTATTCTGAATGAAGAATACGGGTGGTATAAAAATGATACTGCAGCAGCACAAAAGCCTGCATCCACAGGTACACGGCGATTCAGGGTAACATGGGAAGAAGCCGACAGTGTCAAAGCCGGAAAGACGGAACCTCCTGAAGAAAAAAGTGAAAATCCGATAAGAAATTTATTTAAGAAAAAATAATCTAACTGAATACTTACCGTAATAAGACCCCCTGGATGCTTTTCCTTTTCCTGTTTGCCATACTTGCAGGTTCAGGATCACTTATCTATACCCGTTTCCTTGTTGATATTCTTAAAAATGAAGAGCGCAAGAAAGTTGAAATGTGGGCAGAAGCAACCAGGCTGATCACTCTGGCAGACAACGGACAGGATATAGAGTTTCTTTCTTCAATAATTGAAAATAATATTACAATTCCGGTAATCCTGACTGATGAAGCTGACAGTATATTAAGCTCCGGCAATTTTGATCCCAGGAAGATGAAGGATCCTTTATATCTGATTTCGCAGCTTCAGAAAATAAAAAAGAAGAACAGTCCCATCATAATTGACCTGGGGATGGGACATGTGAACCAGATCTATTACAAGGACAGTACAATTCTTACCAGGCTGAATTATTATCCTTATATACAGACAGGGATAATCGTATTATTTATTCTTGTTGCATTTCTTGCTTTCAGTTCGTCGAGAAAAGCTGAAAATAACCAGGTATGGGTAAGTATGTCGAAAGAGACTGCTCATCAGCTTGGTACGCCGGTATCTTCTCTCGCCGGCTGGGTTGAGATCCTTCAGCAGGATTATCCTGAAATGTCAATGTCGAGGGAAATAGCTCTTGATGTTGAAAGGCTTGAGAAAATTACCGAGAGATTTTCGAGGATCGGTTCCAGGGTTGCCCTCAAAGATGAAAATCTCGTATCAATAATCTCAGGAACAATCGGATACCTAAAAACCCGTACCTCCTCAAAGGTCAGCTTTGTTTTTGATTTTGACCCCACCCTGGCTGTAATCATACCTCTGAATGCCGCACTATTTGAATGGGCGATCGAAAATCTCTCGAAGAATGCTATCGATGCAATGGAAGGAGACGGTATTATAACTTACCGGATATCAGAAACCGAAAATTATGTCCATGTCGATATTTCAGATACAGGTAAAGGGATCCCTAAGGGAGCATTTAAAAAAATATTCAGCCCTGGATATACTACCAAACAGAGAGGCTGGGGACTTGGATTGTCTCTTACAAGAAGGATAGTAGAAGAGTTTCATAAGGGAAAGATCTATGTGAGGCACTCAGAACCTGGGATAGGTTCATCAATAAGGATAGTTTTAAACAGATGATATTGGGTTCGAGGGTTCGAAGGTTCGAGGGTTGAAGGGGCAAAGGCTACAGCCGTCAAATTAAGAATTTTTGAGGATTAAAGTTTACGGCTATAGACCAATGCATTGACATTTCTTACCCGTGTTGTCTCAGCATATAGAAATTCAAAATGGAAAGAAAAGATATAGAAATAACAGCTCCGGCAGGTTCTTATGAATCGCTGATGGCGGCAATACAGGGAGGGGCCGATTCGGTTTATTTTGGAGCCGGACAGCTTAACATGAGGTCTGCATCATCAATTAATTTCCAGCCTGAGGATCTGAGTAAGATTGTTACGATCTGCAAAGATAACGGGCTTAAAAGTTATCTCACTGTTAACGTTGTGATCTATGACAGCGAAAAAGAGCAGATGAAAAGGATTATTGACACTGCAAAGGAAAGCGGTATCAGTGCAATAATTGCTTCAGATATTTCTGCTATCGAATATGCTTTCAGACAGGGGATAGAAGTGCATCTTTCAACCCAGCTTAATATCTCGAATACTGATGCACTCCGGTTTTATTCACGATATGGCGATGTTGCTGTACTTGCAAGGGAACTTAACCTTGATCAGGTCGGGAAGATTTATGAAACTATACTTGCGGAAAATATAAGAGGCCCTAAAGGTGAACTTATTAAAATAGAGATGTTTGCACATGGCGCCCTTTGCATGGCTGTTTCGGGAAAATGTTATCTGAGTCTGCATGAAAATAATAAATCAGCCAACCGCGGGACCTGTTATCAGACCTGCCGCAAATCTTACATTGTGACTGAAAAAGAATCGGGTTATGAGCTTGAAATAGACAATGAATTCATAATGTCGCCAAAGGACCTTTGCACGATAGGATTTATTGATAAAATGGTAGGCGCGGGAGTAAGGGTGCTGAAAATAGAGGGTCGCGCCCGTTCTCCGGAATATGTAAAAACTGTGGCATCTTGCTATAATGAGGCTGTCTGTGCTGTTGCTGAAGGATCTTACACCCCGGAAAAGATTGCAGATTGGAAAAAGAGGTTGTCTGCCGTCTTCAACAGAGGCTTCTGGGACGGATATTATCTCGGACAAAGGCTTGGTGAATGGAATACCCGCTATGGGTCGGCTGCCACAAAAAGAAAAGTATATCTCGGAAAAGTCACAAATTATTTCAGGAAATTGTCTGTTGCTGAAATAAAGCTAGAGAACGGAGACCTGTGTAAAGGAGATTCGCTTATTATAACCGGGCCCACAACGGGGGTCGTCGAATATAATGCAGAAGAGATCAGAGTCGATCTTAAAGAAACTGACATAGCTTCAAAGGGAGAGTTCTGTTCAGTAAAGACCGATAAGATTCTCCGTCGTTCCGACAAAGTCTATAAATGGGTTGATGAATCTGAGATAAGGATACAGTGAAAAATTATTTTACACGATTAAGCTGAATTTTTACAAGTCCAGTCCGGCTGCTGCTTCAAGCACTTTTTCTGCATTGACCCGGATATTATCTGTATCAGTCTCCACAAATACAATTTTTCCTGAAGACCTCCTGCCGATTCCGAACATATATGCCTTATCGTAATACTTAAGAGTGATCTCCACCGCCTCTGAAAGCCTCCCCTCATCAACAGCCCTTACAGCATCGGCGGTATTGTCTCCACCCAGACGCTTCCTGATTTTAAGAATGGATCCTTTAATCAATTCCGGCGGATATGTGGCATATTCCTCTGTCAGCCCCGGCAACCTTGTCTTTATATCCATCATAAGAACAATAGTTGCTGCTTCCTGCATGTTATTATAAAAACCATCCGGCATAAACACGTTCCCGATGTTACGGCTTTCATCTTCAAGCCATAAAGGTAAAGTGTTATCCAGCCTGCGCCATTCATCAAACAGGAGGTTGGCAAAATGCTCTGAAGTTGGCTGCTGAGGCTGGCCCAGAGATCCGAAAGCCGATCCTTTATGGCAGGCTAATCCTTCGAGGTCGATCACCTGGTGATTTTTGTCTTTAATATATCGGAGGATGCGGGTCTTACCACTTCCGGTCATTCCTCCCAGTATTATCATTTTACGTTTTTCAGACAGAGAGGATAGGATATGATTACGGTAAGCTTTATAGCCTCCCTCAAGAACTTCAACATTAATATCTCCAAGCGAGAAAAGCCAGGCCATGGCTTCAGATCTCATTCCCCCCCTCCAGCAATGAACAAGCAGTTTCCCGTTTATTGCGGCCTTTATTGCCTCTGACAGCTTATTATGCATTGATGGTCCGGCAAGCTCCAACCCACTTAGAATGGCCTTTATCCGTCCGGCATTCTTATATCTGATACCTATAAGCTCCCTCTCCTTATCATCAAACAACGGAATATTGATTGCCCCGGGGATATGACCGGTCTGAAATTCTGAAGGCGATCGTACATCAATCACCGAAAATTTTTCCGACAGTTCAAGAAACCGGCTTATCTCAATTTTTTCCACTGAAGTATTTCCCAAGAATTTTTTTCAGATCATCTATCCTTACCGGTTTTGATATGAACTCTTTTATTCCCGATAACACTGCCTTGCTCCTTGATGCAGGCATATTGTCGGCAGTTATGGCAACAATAAATGCCTCCGGATTTTCCTCAAGTATTCTCCTGGCAGATTCGTAACCGTCTATACCCGGAAGGATAAGATCCATAAAAATAATATCATATTTATTATTTCCGGCTTTCACACATCCATCCTCACCATTCTCTGCAATTTCATAAGTACATCCGAGCATTTCAAGCATTTTTGAAAAAACTTTCTGGTTCATCCTGTTATCTTCAACCACAAGAGCTTTTATTTCTCTTTCCGGTTTATTGTCAGTGCTGAATTTCTCATGATACTCTATAGACGGAAAGCTTTCCCTGATGGCCTTTGCCAGATCTCCTGCATCCAGGGGCATTACCAGATAATGATCGATATCCATTGTTACAGATTTTAGGTAGTTGCCGTTGACATCTTCTGAGCTTACCATTACTATTATCATCTTTCCGGAGATATCTTTTTCCCTGAGTGATCCGGCAACATTAAATCCGTTGAATTTATCATCATTAAGGATGATTACCATATTATAACTGTCTTCAGCTGAATCCAGGCTTGCTTTAATCTGAGCTGCTGTGGATTTCTGAAAGTTGGTAACAGAAATATTCAGCCGGAGCTGGTGGAGCAGGCTGAGGATCCTGTCATCATCGGCCTGAGGATCAGTAATGACAAGTGCTTTTATTTTATCAAAAGATGTAACGGCCCCAATATCCAGTGTCTTTCCTTTCCTGTCCAATGAATATGCGCCAAGGGTGAATCTTATACGGGTTCCCGATTGATCTCCGGGTTCTGAAGGGCTTTCAACATTAAGTTTACCCCCCATCATCCTGACGAGCTGGGCGGCCATCACCGGACCGAACACCGATTCATCGTCACTTGTCAATACCTTTGATTCAATGTTTACCACTTCACTGAATATTTTTTTAAGCATCCCGCTGTCGAATGTTTTTCCGGTATCACTGAGCTCAAAGGCAAGCTTAACATAACCGTTATCATTGCCTAACAAACTGCAATTCAAGCTTATCTTCCCCCTGGTCGTGTTACTTACTGAATGGTTTATAAGATTTGTCAATATCTGGCGAAATCTGTAGGGATCCGAAATGATGCTCACCGGAACATTTTCCTCCACAACTGTAATGAATTGTATATCCTTCCCTGATAAAAACATCCTGGCTCTTTCAGTACAAAAATCTATTTCATCCCTCAGGTTGAATGGGATCTCCTTAAGAACAAGATTCCCGGTCTCGATCTTTGAAAAATCAAGAATATCATCCCTTATATTCAGCAAGTCTTCAGATGACTTTCGTAATGTCACCACAATCTGTCTGATTTCTTCAGGAAGCCTCGTCCTGCTCAGAATATCTGTCATTCCAATTATCCCGGTTAGAGGTGTACGGATTTCATAACTCAGTCTCGCAAGGAATTCTGATTTTGCCCTGTTCGCTTTTGCTTCATGAGTCCGGGCAGACTCCAGATCCGTAATGTCTATCAGAGTATCCATATGACCTTCTTCACCTTTGAAGGTTACCGGAATTGTATTTTTTAAATAAATCCTCTCGCCTGTCTCCTTTTTTATTATTGCAAACTGACCTGGATCAAATACTCCTCCGGGATTTTTTGCAAAATATTCATTTATGTCAGTCATGGAAGCTTCAGGATATTCTGTTCCCCTCATTTCAGCTGCAGAATTTATTGAAAACTGCTCTGCCACCAGGGTGTTGGCCATAATGATTTCCCTCTTTTTATTATAGACGATTACCCCTGCCGGCATTTTATCTATAACCCGCTGCAGAGTCTCTTCGGACTCAGTGAGTCTTTTATTTTCATTTTCACGTTTTTTCAGATGACGTAACAGGATATAAATTATGACCTGTATCAGGAATAGTGTAACAAAGACTATCAGAAAGGAATTTCTTATTATATATTTCTGGAAAAGAGAGGTTGGAGAAGAAAATATAAGGGCCAGATCCCGCTGAAGAAGCTGGGTTGAATAATATGATGATATCAGCTTCCGGTCTTTTTCACCAATAACAGCATTATGGATAAGGTTACCGACAGATCCGCTTTCCAGAGCTGAGGTTATTTTTTCCTTTTCACTATAACTAATCTTATCTCCGGAATTGGCATAAACAACTTCACCTGAATCATCAAGCACCCATTGCCACTGATAGTTTTTCAGGTTATAAACTGCGAAAAGTGCATCAAAGTATCTGTCATAATCAACTGTAACTACAATATTTCCGGAAATACTATTGTTTTTAATTACCGGAAGGTAATATTCGAAATTTCTTGTTCCCTTTACGAGAGTATCCCTGGGGTATATTGTATTCATAATATGAAGAATGAACTGCTGTTCAAGCCATTCACCATCTTCGATCTTCAGCGTAAATTCATTCTTTTCATCATCATAAATCTTTATTCCTGTTATGAAATCCTGATATTTTGAATAAAAAAACCGGATCTTCTCAATTGCACTTACCCGGTAATCCTGATCTGTAAAAAAAGACCCCAGATCCTCCATATAGCCTATTTCACTCAGGTCGGATGTAAAAGTGTTGTTCACATCATCCACACTGATACCCGTAAGCTGAACCTGGTGGTCAAGAAGAGTTTTTATATAGTCTATTTGTTTATTATACAGGCTTTTATAATAAATGATATTAACCAAAACAATAATAATAAAAGCCGAATAAATAATTATCAGGATCTTTTTCATCATAATATAATTTTGATTTTAATGGTATGATGGAACCCACATGCAGATAAAATTATATTTAAATATGTTTGCGTTAGCATAACATGTGGGTTTCATCAGGACAGAAGTTTGACTTTCAGAGGTTATAAAGATAACCTTAATTTGATAAATACCTTAATTTTTTTACCGGTATTTACGATTATCATCCTCAAGGATATTGAGATAGCTTCTGTATCTTAGCTGATCGATCTCTCCTGTTTCCACGGCATTTCTCACTGCGCAACCCGGTTCATCGAGATGAAGGCAGTTATAAAACCTGCATCCTTTAGAAATCCTGAATATTTCCGGGAAGAAGTGATAAATTTCATTTCTGTCCATATCAACAACCCCGAAACCTCTGATACCGGGGGAGTCGATAAGGTATCCCCCGAAGGGCATGCGATGCATCTCGGGAAATGTTGTAACGTGTTTTCCCTGTTTGTGGTAATCTGAAATCTCACCTGTCTTTAGATTCAGTGCAGGATTAAATGCATTAAGAAGAGTTGTCTTGCCAACCCCTGAATTACCTGCTATCAGGCTTGTTTTATCTTTCATCAGTGTGGCAAGTGAATCAAGGCCGGTTCCTTTCTTTACCGATATTTTGAAACATTTATATCCGATCTTTTCATAAACTGAAACCAGGTATTCCATCCTTGCTTCATCCTCTTCACAGTAAAGATCAGTTTTATTTATGATAAGGCTTGCAGGGATCCGGTAAGCTTCAGCAGTGATAAGGAAGCGGTCAATAAATTCAACCGGTGTTTCCGGATATGTTATTGTAAACATCAGGAAAACATGGTCGATATTTGAAGCTATTATCTGGGATTGTTTTGACAGATTTGATGCTTTCCGCAGTATATAATTTTTACGGTCAAGCAATTCAGTTATTACACCTGAACCTCCTCCTGGTTCAAATTCAAACCGGACCCTGTCGCCCACAGCAAGAGGATTGGTGTTTTTCAGTTCCCTTACCCTGAATTTTCCTTTGATAATACAATCAACGACATTCCCCTCCCCATACAGAACCCTGTACCGGCTGCCTGTTGATTTTATAACGATTCCCTGTTCCAAATCAATAATATATAAACCAGGTACAAATATACGTAGAGACGCCCAAATTGGGCGTCTCTACATCAATCATTCCGGATAATTATTGCATTATTTGTTCAAATCAAAAATCCCATTAATTATCCGACGCCATCAAAAGGAATGGTTTCATTTCGAATGTATGGTAATATGGCCTCAGTCGTTCAATGTTGTAATATTCGGATACTTTTACGATTTTCTTTGAAGATGTTACAACATCGATCGGAACATTGTCATAACGTCCGTTTTTTAATACGACAATCCTGCCATGAACACCTTTGAGGATAAGGTCGAGAGCCAGGTTACCGTAAGCCATTGGAACTATTGAATCGAGGAAATCAGGATCTCCGCCCCTGACCATATATCCAAGTTTCTGGTTAATTACATTTATTGTTTTGCCATTATTGAATTTAGGTGACAGCTCTTTTAGCTTTGCAGATACAAGTTCCCCGATTCCTCCCAGTTTTGCATGACCATAGGCATCCTTTTCGCTGTCGGCGAATATCATTTCACTTCCTTCGAACATTGCGCCTTCGGAAACAAGGACAACAGAATATTTACTCGGGTTTGAATTTCTGTCCTCTACAAGAAGTTTTGTAAGTGATTCGATATCGAATTTATATTCAGGAATAACACATCTGTTTGCTGCTCCGGCCATTGTGGGAAGCATTGCAGTAAATCCTGCATAACGTCCGAAGACTTCAAGTACAAGGAGCCGTTCATGTGATCCCGCTGATGTCCTCAGGCTGTTTGTCATTTGTATTGTTCTTGTAACACAGGTGCTGAACCCGATGCAATAATCAGTCCCCGGAACATCGTTGTCCATTGTTTTGGGAATTGCAACAACATTTACTCCCTTTTTGAACAGGTGGACTCCATAGCTCAGTGTGTCATCGCCCCCGATAGGAATCAGATAGTCGACATTAAGCCATTCGAGGTTTTTTATAACCTCTGGAGTAAGGTCATTAACCTCCTGGTCATATGTATCCTTAAGGTGGTCGGGCACACTTGACTTCGACATGTGGCTTGGCCGGGTCCTTGAAGTATGTAAAAATGTACCTCCGGTCCTTCCTGCTTTATTGACTATGTCGTCAGTAAGTATCTGGAAGTTGTTACTATTGTCGGCTTTTGTGTCTCTGATCAGCTCAGTAATACCTGCCCATCCCCTTCTTAAACCGATTACTTTATAACCTTCACGGTTTGCACGTATCGTAACTGCCCTTATTGCGGGATTTAATCCCGGAACATCTCCACCTCCCGTAAGGATCGCTATGATCCCTTTTGTTTTCTGAATTGCCATGTTTTTTTGCTTTTTATTTGTTACCATTTTTTTTATTTTGAAAATCCAAAAGTATAATATTTTATTCTGATTCCAAACAGTACGTAATTATCATTATATTAATTATTTACCGCCAATCTGCATCTCGGAAATCCTGAATGTCGGAGCTGCAAAATTTTGTTTCATATCGATATCATTCCCCATCATATCGAGTGCATTGAGAATATCAAATGCCTTTCCTGCAATTGTAACTCCTTTAACGGGATGAATTATTTCACCCTTTTCAATCCACAGTCCGCTTGCCCCTCCGCTGAAATTACCGGTTACAGGGTCAATGCCATACCCTGTCAGTTCCAGTACCAGTAATCCTTTAGTTGTAGCTGCAATTATTTCATTACGTGAATGATCGCCTTTAGCAAGATATATTTTATGGGGACCTATTCCCGGAAGTGAGCTGAAATCACTTCTGGATGCATTTCCGGTGCTCTTAACACCTGCGCGCTTTGCAGCTCTTGTATTGTAAATGAAGCTTCGCAGTACTCCTTTTTCAACAATTGTGTTTTTCATTGTAGGTACTCCTTCGCCGTCGAATGGTGAACTGCCGGGACTCCTTGGAAGAGTTCCGTCATCAGTAATTGTAAGAAGAGGGGATGCAAACTGTTTATTCATCTGGTCTTTCAGGAAGCTTGCACCCTGAAGTACGCGTTCTCCGTTTACAGCTGCAAGAATTCCACCCAGGAAACGGGAGACATCCGGGTCAATTATAACAGCAGCCTTTTGGGTTTTTATCATTACCGGATCGAGAAGCTCAAGGGCTTTCTTTGAAGCAGTGGCCGCAATTGCCTCAAGAGGCGGGAGATCAGAAAAATATACCCTTGAACAATATTCACCACCCGTATTCTTCTGGTCACCCTTTTCAGCAACAACAGATACTCCTGCAAAACAAGCCGATAATTTTGTAGTCTTCAACAAGCCGTTGGAGTTTGCAATAAAGATCTCCGTTTCACTTTCTCCATAACCTGCACCCGAGCTTTTCGTGATCCGTGGATCTTTCATTGCAAGCTTTTCAAGTTCGAGAGCCATCTCTATTTTTTTGTCCATCGGTATTGAAATAATTCCCGGGTCATAAAGATCAGCCACCTGTGTAAATCCCTTATCATCTGTAAGTACATTGTTCTCATCGGGCGATGAAAGGCGTGCAAATGCGATTGCTTTAGCAATTGTCTCTTCAAGAGAACTATTGCTCAAGTCGTTACAATGGCTGAATCCCATCTTACCGTCAACAAAGACTCTGAAACCCACTCCCTGGGAAGAGGCTTCCTCAATTGTTTCAATTTCCGATTTCAGGACATTTACCGACAGGTTCCTGTTTGATTCAAGGAATACTTCAGCTGCGGATGCACCAAGACTGATACATTTCTTTACCAGTTTTCCGGATAATTCTAAGTTGTCCATTTTTTCTTCTGTTGATTATTTTAAGCTCTGCTGCCACCCACATTAATTCCTCTTATCCTTACAGTAGGCTGGCCTGCCGTTACTTCTGCCGACTGGCCTTTTCCGCATATCCCGGGACCGAATGCAAGGTCGTTCCCTACCGCATCAATATTTGATATAACATCCATGCAGGAACCTATCAGTGTGGCACCTTTAACGGGCCGGGTCTTTTTTCCATTTTCTATCAGGTAAGCTTCCCTGCATGTAAAGTTAAAGACACCTGTTACCGGATTAACACTTCCTCCGCTGAGGCTCTGAACATAAATTCCTTTTTTCGTTGAAGCAAGTATATCCTCAGGATTATCTTTTCCGGTTTCAATAAATGTATTTGTCATACGCGGGATCGGAATATATCTGAATGATTCCCTCCTGCCGTTACCCGTTCTGGCCATTGAAAGTTGTTTTGCGCTCAGGATATCTGTCATGAATCCTTTCAGAACTCCATTTTCGATCAATACATTTCTTCTGGTCTCCGTTCCCTCATCATCGAAATTAATCGTTCCCCGGAAATTAGGCAGGGTACCGTCGTCAATCATTGTAAAACAATCGTTTGCCACTTTCTTACCCATTTTCCCGGTAAATGCTCCAACCTCTTTGGCTATGTTATCAGCTTCGAGAGGATGACCTACGGCTTCGTGGACAAGTACACCACCCCAGCCATTCTGCATTACGACGTCCATTATCCCTGCCGGAGCATCCTCTGCATCAAGCATGGCAATTGCTTCTCTTGCAGCATTCTCAGCCACTGATTCCGGCGTAACTGTTTCAAACATTTCGAATCCGGAATGGAAGCTCAGTCTTTCCCGGGCCATATGACGGGCTGTTCCGTTATCGCTCATAACCTGAACAATAAAGAAAAGAAGCGGAAGCTCATCCCTTAAAAAAACTCCTTCGCTGTTAGCGATCACACGACTCCTTATTTCATCATTATATTCTATAAGAGCCATTTTAATCCTGGGATCAAAATCTTTTGCTGCCTGGTCGGCTCTTTTTATAACATCTATTCTTTTCTCGTCAGAAATTTCGTTCAGTGGCAATTTTACCGTAACGAATGAAGGACGGCTTGCCTGAACTATGTTAACCGGCGATACGGGGTTACTGTTCTGAGCGACATAGGAAGCCACTTCTGCAGCCCTTAATAGTTTGGCTTCAGTTATTTCGTCAGTATAGGCATAACCCGTTTTATTACCGGATATGACCCTTACACCAGCACCCTGACTGATACCATATAATCCGCCTTTAAATTTTGATTCTTCCATAGTTATCTGTCTCGAAATACGGTTTTCGAGATAAACATCAGCAAAATCACCTCCCCGGGCCAGAGCTCTTGCAATTACCTTGTTAAGAGTCCCGTTATCAATGTTTAACCCTGGTGATGCTGAATTAGTGTTGCTGCAGGATACCAGCTGTGACAGCAAGGCCGGAGATGCAGCTATAAGCAAACCGCCTTTCATGCCCAGTTCGAGAAATCGCCTGCGGGGAATATCCCTGAAGCCGTGTTCTTCAATTTTCATATGATGATGTCTTTAATTTTTATCCTTTCCGGATACCTGATAATTTTGCCCGGCTAAAATATAAATAATTATTATCCTCCCACTACCTGATTATAAATTCTTTATCTTTTAAGATCCCTCCCCGGGTTGAGAATACACTTGCTTTCCCGGAAAGCTCACTCCTTTTATAGAGCCTGATTGTGAAAACAGCTGTTGTCACGGATCCTCCTTCGGTATAGGGTACTGTTTTTAAAACAGGTCTCCTTTGTGCCGGCTGGTCAGAAAACTGCATTCCTCCCCTTCTTTCCCTCTCTCCCCTTGCCTTCTCTTCAGTAATTACCTTGTAGCCTGTATTTCCGGCTGCCGTTCCTGTTGTATCAAGTTCAAGCAAAACCCTGTCTTCCGTAACGATCTTTACAAGATGCGCCTGCTTAAATGCAGTAGGGAGCTTTCCCTTATTCCTGAAACTAACTTTAACCTGATAATCAGCAGAGTCACTTTTATATGATTTTGTTTTCCTGCTTTCGATTTTTTCCCACTCCAGTTCAGGAAGATGTTTTACCATTTCAATATTGAATGTAGCCTGGTTCTTTATCCATTTTTCAAGAAAGCGGGCGGGCGGATTCTGGGAAAAGAACTTCGGATCAAATCCGCCTGTTTCAATATCGCCATACACCGGATGCTTAGCCGGCTTCCATTCACTGAAGCCTTCTCCTCCATTTTCTTTGTCATCCCATAACAACATGTCGATCTGGTCAGTAATACTGTCACCGTTAAGGTCTCCGAATCTTCCGCTGTTCCATATTTCATCGCCGTACCATACCGAACCGAAGTACCAGTAGCCAAAATCGGGACCATGACCGAACAGAGGAGATCCGTTGCCATAATCATTATATACATCACCTGCTCTTTCGTATCCTGTGATCTTTTTACCCAGCTCGTCGAAATACTTATACCATTTCAAATCTTCGGGGTACATTCTCTCTTCGGATCCTGATGTTGATGGTGGTCTGAGGTGCATCGGGACACTGGTATCCATTGAGTTCACAACATAAATATTCGGATGTGAAAGAAGGAAGGTCACCACAGTCTTTGTTTCAGTCTCGCTGAGCGGATATTCCCCTGCTCCTCCCTGGGTAAATCCCCGGCCGGTTTCTTCCTTCTGGGGTCTCCAGTTCTCGGGATAGTTCCTGTGAAGGTCCAGCCCTCCGATCCCATCCTCATTTATCCGGCCGTCATTATCATTGTCAATCCCTTCAGATGATGAAAGATAGATTCCTTTCCCGGCTGCAACCCGTTTCATTATTCTGCCTGTCGGATCTTTTGGATCGGGGATAAGATTTCCCTTTTTTTCATCTTTCCACCTCATGTTATGAATTATCCCGTTATTATCGAGATCGTCTGGTGCATCTTCATCCAGCAGGCCATCACCGTCATTATCGACCGGGCGTACAGTGCTCCTGTTGCTCTGTGCGGTCCGTAAATATAAGTTATGCCCGTCGGGGTTGTTAACCGGTCTTAAATAGATCGTCCTGGTATCGAGAAGATGAGTTACATCAGGATCTGTCCCATAATTTTCAAGCAGGTATTTTGCAAGCCAGAGGACAGTTTCCGAGCCGGTCACTTCACCGCTGTGCCGGCCTCCTTCAAAAAATGCCGCCGGTTTGTCAGTATCCTTTCCCGATTTTTTATTTGTAACCGTAATCTGCATTACCGGACGTCCTTCAAAGCTTTTACCCACCTCATAAAGCTCCACCAGATCCTTATACTTTTCCGCCCAGATCTGCAGCCAGTCATAAATAACATTAAGAGAATGATAATTATCAAATGTCAACACATTTCCGGTTTCATACTGAACATTTCCAAGTCTGACTTCCGGAAAGTAGTTTACCCCGTGCCTCATACCTGAAAGAGTATAGTTTGTTTTTCCGCCGGATTTCCGGCCACCGGGAGGTTGAGGCTGAGATTGAGGTTGAGGTTGAGGTTGGGAGTAAATTGAGGTTCCAACAATGAGGAAACATAATAATACGGTTAATCTCTTCATAAAATTTCGTTTGAAAAACATTGAGTAATCAGCCTCTTCTGGAGAGTATTTCGAGTTTGTTAACATCTGCCACTTCAATCGTTTTGCCATCAATTCTGATGATTCCCTCCTTTTTGAATTCAGACATTGTTCTGATTACATTGGCTGTGCTCATTCCAATATAATCCGCAATCTCTTTCCGGGAGACAGGCAGATCGAATATTTTTGAATTATAGATCTCTTTGCTGAAATAAAGAAGGACATATGCAATACGTCCGATCAGGTTTTTCTGCCTCAGATCAAGTGCCTGGTTGATAATTTTTTCATTTATTTCTGCCACCCTTGTCATAAGGCCCATTGCAAATGCACCATTTTTCAGAAAAAGATCTTTTATATATGAAAGCCTTACAATACATACTACAGAATCTTCAAGGGCAGATACTGAATATCGATATTTTTCGCCTGAAAAAATGCTCATATTGCTTACAAACTCGAAAGGCCTTGTAATTGTGATAACCTGTTCTTCCCCTGATTGTCCATTACGAAAAAGCTTCACCAATCCGCTTTTCAGATATTTAAAGCTCGATATCGGATCCCCTTCGCGGTTGATCACATCTCCTTTCCGGAATGATTGTTCAACCTTGTTATCGCATAACTCAAATATTCCTTCATCATCGAGATATGAGAAGACTATATGCCTGAATTCACAGGTCTCACAAATGCAATTTTTATTTTTTCCCTCCATATTTCCTGTTGCCTGACAAATTTACATTTTTCCTGATCATATTTTAATTCACCGGCTTGTTTTATTGACAAATTTGAGGCTAATTTGAGAAATTGTTTCTATTGTTGATGTAACCTCTCCGAGGTTCCTCGTGGTTAGAATGTCATTAAAAATCCATATTACGGAGAGGTTCTATCAATAATAGAAAATGTTACATTTTTATGCCGAACTCCGGAGTGGGTTCCACAACCTGGTAAGCTATGATTTATAATACAGATTATCATATCCATACAACCTTCAGTGACGGCAAAGCTGCTCCTGAGGAATACATTGCACCGGCAATTGAAAGAGGGATTTCAGAAATTGGATTTTCGGAGCATCTTGCATTATTTAAAGAGAACCAGGACTGGGTTTTGAAACCGGAGAATGTGGATGCATATCTTGAAAATATTGAAAATCTGAAAAACACTACAAAAAAGCTTATCATCAGAAAGGGTCTTGAAGTTGATTACCTTGAGGGGAAAGAAAATGAAACAGGATTCTTCCTTGACGGTTTAGATCTGGACTACAGGATCGGATCAGTCCACTATCTGGGTGAGAGAACAGTAGATGAGGGACCTGATTACTATACAGGCAAGAATTTTGACAGGTTGTTTGAAGAATATTTTGAAATGGTCGGCAATGCAGTTGAATCAGGTCTTTTCGACATTATAGGTCACGCTGATCTTATCAGGATATTCGGGCATAAACCATCATTTGATCCCGGACCATATTACAGGAAGCTTGCAAAAAGGATGAAGAAAAATGATGTTGCGTTTGAAATCAATACTAACGGAAGGAACAGACCTTTGGCTGATTTTTATCCTGACCGCAGATTTCTTCATTTTTTCAGTGAAGAGAAGGTTCCTGTCTGTGTAAATTCTGATGCACACATGCCCTCGAGAGTAGGGCAATATTTTGATGAAGCGTACAGGCTGATTAAAGATGCCGGTTTTACCGCAATGGTCACTTTTAATAAACGGGAAAGGAAATTTACGTCAATATAAATTTCTCAGCCAAGCATGTGTTCAAGAAAGATTTTCACTCCGATTGCAATAAGGATCAGTCCTCCGGCAATTTCGACTTTCTGACCCAGTCTGACTCCTGCCGATTTACCTATTCTTATGGCAGTCATTGATGCAAGAAAAGTTACCGCAGCTATAATAAACCCCGACATCCAAATTTTTATATTAAGGAAAGCAAAGCTTATCCCGACTGCAAATGCATCAATACTTGTTCCGACTGCTGTTGCAACAAGGGTAAGGGCTTTTGTATAATCTCTTACCTCATCCTTTTCATTTCTTCTTAGTCCCTCAATTATCATCCTTATTCCAAGGAAAGAGAGTAGAATCAGGGCTACCCAGTGATCTGCGGCCTTCATAAAATCGCTTACAATTGCACCCAGGAAATAGCCTGCAACAAGGAGTCCTGCCTGAAAGACAGCCATCACCAGAGCTACTCTCACTGCCTGCCGGAACAATATTTCATTTTTAACAACCCCGAATGAAAGAGATACAGCGAAAGTATCGAAAGAGAGGCCAATCGCTACTGCAGTTATTGTTATAAAATCCATAAAATCCCAATGAGCCGCAAACATACATAAAAATCAAGTTTTGACTTATAAAATTGATCTTATATTTGCATGCCCCTATCAGGTTATAATGAGAGTAGTTATCCAGCGTGTAAAGAAAGCTTCCGTAAGTTCGGACAAAGGAATCCTTTCATCTTCCGGTCCCGGATTAATGATCCTGACCGGAATAGAAGAGGCAGATACTGAGGAGGATGTGGAATGGCTGAGCAATAAGATCATCCAGCTCAGGATCTTCAATGATCCGGCTGGGGTAATGAATCTGTCAGTCCTGGATACGGGAGGTGAAATCACAGTAGTCAGCCAGTTCACTCTCCATGCCAGAACCAAAAAAGGGAACAGGCCATCATATATCAAAGCGGCTCCACCTGAAATTGCGATCCCCCTGTATGAAATGTTTGTCTCGAGACTTTCAGAACTACTTGGTAAACAGGTTGGAACTGGTGAATTCGGTGCAATGATGACAGTGGAAATCCATAATGATGGTCCGGTTACAATTATTATTGACACAAAAAATAAAGAATAAGTTCCGATGAAGGAAAATATTCCGCCGGAAGATGATAAGACATTGAAAAAGTCAGTACTTACAGTATCGGCTTTTGCTGCCTTTCTGACTCCTTTCCTGGGGTCTGCGATTAATCTTGCTTTGCCGGCAATAGGAAAAGATTTCAATGCCACAGCCCTTGAACTCGGATGGATAGTCAGCAGCTTTATCCTTGCCTCAGCCATTTTCCTTCTTCCCTTCGGCAGGCTTGCAGATATAATCGGCAGAAAAAGGATCTTCACATGGGGGATATTCCTGTTTACAATTTCAGCCTTCCTCATCATTTTTTCATGGAACATACAATCTCTGATCATTTTCCGGATCATGCAGGGTATTTCGGGTGCAATGATATTCGGAACAAGTCTGGCGATAATAACTTCCGTTTTCGGTCCGGGAGAACGGGGAAGAGCAGTAGGAATAAATACCACAGCGGTCTATACAGGTTTGTCAACCGGACCGGTTATCGGCGGGTTTCTGACACAGTATCTTGGTTGGAGAAGCATTTTTGCTGTACTTATTCCGGCTGGTGTAATATCATTATTTCTGATCTTTAAAAAGATGAAGATGGAATGGGCTGAAGCCCGGGGAGAAAAATTCGACTGGCGGGGATCGCTAATTTACGGGATTGCTCTTGCATCATTCATGCTTGGATTTTCAAGGCTTCCTTCTGCCTCAGGGTGGATTTTGCTTGGAACAGGAATATTACTCGGAGCCGGTTTTCTTCTGTTTGAAAATAGTATTACAAGTCCGGTTTTCGATGTCAGACTGATCCTGCGTAACAGGATCTTTGCCTTTTCCGGGATAGCTGCCCTTATACACTATTCTGCCACTTCTGCCACAGGATTCTTTATAAGCCTTTACCTTCAGTACCTTAAAGGTTTTGATGCAAGGGGTGCCGGTCTTATAATGATATCTCAGCCGGTAATGATGGCTTTGTTGTCACCTCTCGCGGGCAAACTGTCAGACAGACATAATCCGGGTGTTATTGCATCTTACGGAATGGGGCTTACTGCAACAGGGCTGATAATGCTTTGCTTTATTAACAGTGAGACTTCAATATTGTTTATTATAGCTCTGCTTATTATAATGGGAGTCGGTTTTGGCCTGTTCTCATCACCCAATTCCAATGCGATTATGAGCTCCGTGGAGAAAAAACACCTCGGTGTCGCATCTGCAGTTGTTGGAACAATGCGTATGGCGGGACAGATGATGAGTATGGGTATAGCAATGATGCTTCTTGCCCTGTATATAGGCAGGCAGGCAATTGTCCCTTCGTCTTATTCCGGTTTAATGTCTGGTATGCGGACAGGATTTTTGATTTTTTCAGTGCTGTGCATACTGGGTATTTTTGCTTCACTTGCAAGGAATAAGAGAAAAACCAGCAAACATAAACAGGTTTTGAAATAAGCACAACATAAATTCCCATAAAATAATTTTTAATTGCAAAAAGCATTATATTAACCCCCTCCAAATTCATTGCATATTTTATTGATTTGAACCTGATGCCATGACTAAATTATATGAAAAGCTGATAAAACAGTGCCCTTCCGAATCAGAGATCACAAGAGAGCTTAAGAAAGTATCTGAGATGGTTTCCGAGCCACCTGATAAGCATCTGCTGATGACAATTCTGAACTGTCTCGATCTCACAAGTCTTAATACTTCTGACAATAAAACACATATCCTTCATCTGACAGGAAAAGTAAACAGTTTCTCAGGGCGTTTTTCAAATATCCCAAATATTGCGGCAATTTGTGTTTATCCCAATTTCGTTCCGCTCGTAAAAGAAAAACTAACAGTAAAAACCGTGAGGATAGCATCTGTTGCAGGTGCTTTTCCGTCGTCACAGACATTCCGTTCCATAAAGCTTGCCGAATGTAAAATGGCACTTGATTCAGGAGCAGATGAAATAGATATGGTTATTTCAGTAGGTTCATTTCTGAGCAATGATTTCGCAACAGTTGCAGATGAAATCAGAGAGATCAAACAGGTTGTCGGTGACAGGCATCTGAAAGTTATAATTGAATCAGGGCTGCTTGGCGACAGGGAAAACATTTTCAAGGCATCAATGATAGCAATGGATGCCGGTGCTGATTTTATAAAGACATCGACCGGGAAAGTAAATATCTCGGCAACTCCTGACGCTGCTTTTGTAATGTGCAGGGCAATAGACTATTTCTATTCCGAAACCGGGATAAAGGTAGGTTTCAAACCGGCAGGAGGATTAGTAACGGTAAACGATGCTGTTTCATATTACAGGATAGCTGAATACTGTCTTGGTAAGGAATGGCTCAATAATAATTACTTCCGGATTGGTGCAAGCCGCCTGGCAAATAACATTCTTTCCGAAATTGCCGGAGAAAGACATGATCATTTCTGAACAGGATCAAAATATTATCCTGCAGGACACGGTCAGAATATCCCGGGACACTACAATAATACTGGATACAGTCTCTGCCGGTTCTGTCATACCGGCCGACACAGTCATACAAATCAGCACCGGTCAGGAGATACCTGTAAAAATTTCTGCTGCTGCAGATACTGTTTCGGTCAGCAGAATTAATCCTTTGGGAGAAATCATTTATCCTGATTCTGCTGGTGCAGATATCTCGTTTTTTTCTGATCATTCCATTTTTTTCCCATTCAGCTTCATCGGTAAAAGTGAAAACAAAGAAAATCAGCAGACCGGGATGATCACCACAGGTCTGCGTGAAGGAAGGCCTGTTGAACCGCAACCCTTTAACCACGACTGGATCATTATAATTGCTCTGGCATCAGCCTTTATCTATTCAACACTGAGCGCAATTCCGGGAAAGTTGTTTCATAATGCCAAGACCTTTCTGCTTTTCAAGGGGATAGGAGACCCTTCTTCCCGTGAAAGAGGATCTTTTTTTCAATGGCAGACTATCCTTATAAACATTGTTTCCTTTTCAGGTGCGGCATTATTTGCTTATTCTGCTGCTGATTATTTTAATTTTTACCCCTTTGGAATATCCGGGATACTGCTTTGGCTTATTTTCCTTGGCCTGATCATTATGGCTGTACTGATAAGAAATGTAATTTGTATTCTCCTGGGCGGTATCACCGGAGAGAGAGCTGTATTCAGTGAATATTGCGCCACAATATACCATTCTTATCATATTACAGGTTTTATTCTGTTTCTGCTTACAGTTTTAGTTATTTATACCAATTTCCCTTCTCCTCAGATCTTACTGTACACAGGACTTTTTGCAGTTTTGGTTGCATATCTTATGCGTATATTAAGGTTGCTTTTTATTTTTCTGAAGTGTAATATTTCTATTTTCTATTTGATTTTATACCTTTGTGCCCTGGAATTTCTTCCGGTATTGGTAGTTCTTAAATATTTAACCGATCTGTTTTAGAGAAGAAGCGAGTGGTTCCTGAAATGTTAAACTAAAACTGTAAGGCTTTGAAAATAAGGAAGATTTTAGTGTCACAGCCAGAACCGATGAATCCGAAATCGCCCTATTTCGATCTGGCAAAAAAATATAATCTGAAAGTTGAATTCAAACCGTTTGTTCAGGTTGAAGGGATCCCGTCAAAAGATTTCAGGCAACAGAAAATAAATATTCTCGATTTTTCTGCCGTGATCTTCACCAGCAAAACGGGGATAGATCATTTCTTCAGGATATGCAATGAGCTGAGAATCACGGTTCCTGACACCATGAAATATTTCTGTATAACAGAGAATGTAGCGTTTTACCTGCAGAAATATATAATTTACAGAAAGAGGAAGATTTTCCACGGTAAAGCAAAATTCCAGGATCTTATCGATATTATTATAAAACATAAAGACGACAACTATTTTGTTCCTCTTTCGGAGCCTCATAATGCAGAGATCCCTGAAATGCTCGAAAAGAACAATATAAAGTATACTATAGGTATCCTCTATAAAACAATAAGCAGCAACTTTTCCGATGTCGGTAATTTCGATTATGATATTCTTGTTTTTTACAGTCCTTCGGGCATCAAGTCACTTAAAGAGAACTTCCCCGATTTTGTACAGGGTGAAATAAAAATTGCAGCTTTTGGCCCCACAACAGCCTGTGCAGTGGAACAGGAAGGCCTAAGGCTGGATATAAATGCACCAAATCCCAAAGCGCCATCAATGACAATGGCCCTGGACAATTTCCTTAAGGACCATAACAGGAATTCCAAGTAAGATTAATTTCTACAGATTCATACAATTCTTTTACAATTAAGGAAACCTGTTAACAGGGCTTAGCCCGGATGATCCCTTCCCGTCAGACATTCAAAAAAGCTGAAAGGCTGTGCAGCCGAAAAACTATAACAAACCTGTTCGGATCAGGAAATGTATTTTATACACCGTATTTCAGAGTACTTTGGGCAAAATCTGAGCTGAAATCCGCCTTTCCGGTCCGGATAGCTTTTATGGTCCCAAAAAAAATCTTCCGGCATGCTGTAACAAGAAATCTGCTAAAACGAAGAATGAGAGAAGCTTACAGAAAAAATAAAAATTTACTGTATGAATTTCTGGATTCGGAAAATATAAGTATTGCTCTCATAGTTATCTACAGAAAGGATAAGGCAGCAGATTTCCCTGCGATAGAATCAGCAATAAAAGAAATGTTTGAAAGAATAAAAACCAATATTAAAAATTATGAAAAAGATACATAAAGGCAGACTTATAATAATCCTGAGTTTCCTCATAATTGCAGGTACAAGTGTTGCATTCCTCAGCCTCCAGGAAACAAGGGACTTCAGAATTGCGAGAAATCTGGATATTTTCCTGAGCCTCTTCAGGGAGCTTAACACATTTTATGTTGATGAAATAGATCCTGACAAAGTAATAAAATCAGGGATCGACAATATGCTGAAAACTCTCGATCCTTATACGGTTTATTATCCTGAATCGGATGCAGATGATTTTACTTTTATGACGACCGGAAAATACGGTGGGATAGGTTCTCTTGTCAGGGGCGGAAGCGATTATGTTGTTGTAAGTGAAGTTTACAAGGGTTTCCCGGCTGACATGGCAGGAATCAAGGCAGGTGACAGAATAAAAAAAGTTGATGGTGTGTCGCTGAAAGGAATGCCAACCGATAAAGTAAGTGACAGACTTAAAGGTAATCCCGGTTCAGAAATAACAATAACAATTGAAAGGAACGGGAAAGAATCTGATCATGTTATGAAAAGGGAAAGGATCATTATCCCGCCGGTACCATATTATGGAATGCTCGACAATAAAACAGGGTATATACGTTTTACAAATTTTACACAGAATTGTATCAACGACGTTAAAAATGCGTTTATTGAGCTTAAGAAAAGTAATCCTGCACAGATAATTCTTGATGTGAGAAGTAATCCCGGGGGACTGCTTTCAGAAGCTGTAGAAATTGTAAACCTTTTTGTCGGTCCGGGCAGCGATGTTGTTTCCACAAAAGGCAAGGTAAAACAGTTTGATGACAATTTCAGGACCACAAAAGCTGCAACAGATGAGACCATTCCCCTTGCTGTACTTATAAACAGATCATCTGCGTCGGCGTCTGAAATTGTTGCAGGTGCCATTCAGGACCTCGACAGGGGAGTAATTGTAGGGCAGCGTTCATACGGCAAAGGTCTGGTTCAGGTCACCCGTCCGCTGAGCTACAATACCCAGCTTAAAATAACAACAGCTAAGTATTATATTCCTTCAGGAAGATGTATACAGGCTATCGATTTCTCAAATCGCAATGAAGACGGTAGTGTAGGGATAATACCAGATTCACTTATTTCCGAATACAAGACCCGTAACGGTCGTACAGTGAAAGACGGAGGTGGCATAACCCCCGATGTAACAGTCAATCCTGAAGCCCTGAGCCAGATATCCGCAGAACTTTATCTCAGAAATTTTATTTTCGATTTTGCAACACGGTATTACTGGTCTCACCCGGTTCCGGAATCACCATTGCAGTTCAGGCTCACTGATCAGGATTATTCCGACTTTGCCGCTTTTCTCAAAGAAAGGAATTTCAGCTATAAAACAATAACAGAAACCTCATTGAATGAGCTGATTGCAAGTGCAAAAAAGGAAAAGTACTATGATCTGCATAAAGATCTCTTCGGGGAACTTGAAAAAGATATTGCTCACAGTCTTGATCAGGACCTTACAATTTTCAGGGATGAGATCACAGGGCTTCTGGAAGAAGAGATCATCGGGCGCTATTTTTATGAAGCAGGGGCAATTGCCTGGTCAGTGAAAAAAGATGAACAGATCATCAAAGCACTTGAAATACTTAACGATAAGAGTAAATATAGTTCGATCCTGAGCGGGAAAAGCTTGCCTGTAATGAGGGCTAATGTGCTTCCAGCCAGTTCCGGCCTGTACCCCAGTCCACTTTTAACGGCACATCCAGGCTTGCTGCATCCGACATTTCATATATAACCATCTCCCGGAGCCTGTCAAGTTCTGAATGAGGGACTTCGAAAATCAGCTCATCATGGACCTGCAATATCATTTTTGATTTGTAGCCATCCTGTTGAAGCTTCTCATGGATCCTTATCATCGCTATTTTAATTATATCAGCGGCAGATCCCTGGATAGGAGCATTTATTGCATTCCTTTCGGCATTTCCCCGGACAACCTGATTCTGTGAATGAATATCCCGCAGATACCTCCTTCTGCCGAACATTGTTGTAACATATCCGGTTTCCCTTGCTTTCCGGATACTTTCATCCATGTATGTCTTTACTCCCGGATAAGAGGCAAAATATCCGTCAATAAGATCTTTGGCTTCTTTCCTCCCTATTGTAAGCCTTTCGGAGAGTCCGAAGGAAGAAATCCCGTAAATAATACCAAAGTTTGCTGTTTTTGCCCTGCTGCGCATCTCCCTTGTCACATCGTTAATATCAACACCGAAGATCTTCGCCGCCGTAGCTGCATGGATATCATTTCCCGACAGGAAATCATCAATCATGCTTTTATCTTTGCTGAGATGAGCCATAAGCCTCAGCTCGATCTGTGAATAATCGGCAGAAAAGAAAATACATCCTTCTGCAGGTATAAATGCTTTTCTGATTTCCCTTCCTCTGGCATCTCTTACAGGGATATTCTGAAGATTCGGGTTATTTGAGCTTAACCGGCCCGTAGAGGCAACAGCCTGGTTAAATGAAGTGTGTATTCTCCCGGTTTTGCTGTTGATAAGCTGGGGAAGAGCTTCGACATAAGTAGATAACAATTTTTTCAATCCTCTGTATTCCAAAACCTTATCAACTATAGGGTGTTTGTGGGCCAGCCTTTGCAGTATCTCTTCATTTGTGACAAACTGTTTGGTTTTTGTCATTCTTGCCTTATCGTCAAGCTTAAGTCTGATAAAGAGAATATCTCCAAGCTGCTTCGGAGAAGAAATATTGAATTCCGTACCTGCAAGTGAATAAATATCTTTCTCAAGTGCAATTATATCATCCCTCAGATCTGCAGTGATCCTCTTCAGCTCTGACTCATCCAGGATAACTCCATTCCTTTCCATCGATGCAAGTACCTGAATCAAAGGCATTTCAATTTCAGTGGCCAGATCAGAAAGTCCTTCCTCCCGTAATCTTGGTTCAAATATTTCTTTAAGACGGAGAGTGACATCTGCATCCTCAACGGCATATTCCTTAAGCTGTTCAGGTGGCACTGACCTCATATTCTTCTGTTGTGGTCCTTTTTCTCCTATGAGCGATTCTATATGCACCGGGCTATAAGAAAGGTAAACTTCCGAAAGCAGGTTCATATTATGACGCATATCTGGCTCAAGGAGATAGTGAGCTATCATTGTATCGAAAAGGGGACCTTTTACCTTTATACCGTAATTTTCAAGAACATGGAGATCAAATTTGCAGTTCTGCCCTATTTTAAGGATATCCGGTTGTTCAAACAAAGGCCTGATAATTTCCAGTTGTTCCCGTGTTTCTTTTTCCGATCCAGTAAAATGCACAAGATATCCGGAATGTTTTTCCCACGATAATGCCAGTGCAACTATTTCCGAATCAAGTGCCTCAATACCTGTAGTTTCTGTATCGAAGCAGAACTCTTTCCTTCCGAGTGCAGCATTAATTACCTCTTTGAGTTCAGATATATCTGAAACAAGTTTATAATCATGGGCACTACTATTAATATCGCTCAGGGATGACAGATCAATACCTGGTTCCGGTGCATCAACTGAAAACAAAGTACCCTGGGCGGGTTGAGGTTGAGGTTGAGGTTGAGGTTGAGGTTGAGGTTGAGGTTGAGGTTGAGGCTGAGGCTGGGGTTGAGGTTGAGTAACGTTTAAAGTAAGGCCCTGCTCTCTGGATGCTTCTGAAAGTATCCTGGCTCCGGCTGTTTTGAATTCCAGTTCATCAAAGAGAGCTTTAAGCTTATGCAAATCAGGGGGTTCGGTAACAAGTTCCTTTTCATTAAACTCCACCGGAACATCCAGGATTATTGTAGCAAGTTTTTTGGAGAGTTCTATTTTCTCTTTGTTATTTTCAATAATATCCTTAAGCTTGCCCTTAAGCTTGTCTGTATTTTTAAACAGTTCTTCAACTGAACCGTATTCCGAGATCAGTTTCATGGCTGTTTTTGGTCCCACACCCGGGGCTCCCGGGATATTATCTGCAGAATCTCCCATAAGGGCAAGAATATCGATTACCTGTTCGGGGCGATCAACAGTGAATTCACGTCTGATATCTTCAACACCCCAGACAACTGATTCATTTCCGCTCCTCGAAGGCTTGTACATAAAAATATTATCCGAGACGAGCTGTGCAAAATCCTTATCGGGAGTCATCATAAATGTAGTGAATCCGCTGGCTGAAGCTTTTTTGGCGAGAGTACCGATAACATCATCAGCTTCAAAGCCCGGATAATCAATGACAGGTATTTTATATGCTTCAATAAGGCGCTTGATATACGGTACAGCTGTTTTTATGTCTTCCGGTGTTGCATCGCGGTTAGCTTTATACTCAACAAACATTTCATGCCGGAATGTAGGTCCCGAAACATCAAAAACAACTGCAATATGAGTGGGTTTTTGTTTCTGCAGAACCTCCTCAAGAGTAAGCAGAAAGCCGAATATTGCTGAAGTATTAAGCCCTTTTGAAGTGATTCTGGGGTTCCTGATGAATGCATAATATGATCTGAAGATCAGCGCATATGCATCCAGCAGAAATAGCTTTTTTGTAGGGTTATCCTGCATATCCTCTATACATTATCGGTTGCAAACCATTCAGCATACGAATTAGCGGTTTCACATAGCCTGAGGCTATGCAAGTTAATTCCGGCAGGAAGCTCATCTGTTATCCTGGCTGCAAAATCTGTTACAAGATTTTCGCAAGTAGGCTGATAATCAACAATAACAGCGTTTCCGAAAGCATCGGCCATCATTTTTTTCTTTTCATCGGCAAAATCACTGCTGATCACCACAGAATGATCAAAGCGGTTAACTATTGTATGAAGAACGATTTCCTTAAGGTCGGTAAAATCAAGCACCATCCCGTTCCTGGGACTTTTTTTATCGTTAACAGGTTCTCCTGTTATTGTGACAAAAAGGCGGTATGAATGGCCGTGGACATTCCTGCACGGTCCGTCATAGCCTTTAAGCACATGTGCCATTTCAAAAGAGAATTCCCGTGTTACTCTTATTATGCTCATAGCTATTTGTCATTCAGATTGAAAAACCAAAATTAGTCAATATCGCGGAAATCATGCTGATTTATGTGAAGTCTTAACCTTAGGATCAATAATATTTATCATTATTTAACAGAAAGGTCCTGATAATTATATAACTTTGCTAACTTTTGCATTACTAATAAGTTTTAAATGGAGAACAAGGAAAATGCTCTTACACTTCCATCGATTTTCAATGAAACTTTATTGAAACATGGTAGTTCAGCGGCCTATGCCTTTGCAGGGGAAAAACCCATAAGCTTTGAAACTGCGGCAAAACACATCCGGTCAGTTTCTGCCTTGCTCGAGTCGGCCGGAGTTGAGAGAGGCGACCGGGTAGCCTTGCTGAGCACCAACATGCCAAACTGGGCTATCGTTTATTTTTCAATCACTTTCATGGGAGCTGTTGTTGTTCCTGTTCTTCCTGATTTTTCTGTAACAGAAGTATCAAATGTCCTGGACCATTCCGGAGCAAAGGTTATTATTATTTCATCAGGTCTTTTACACCGGATCGAAGGGGCAAAACCTGAATATCTTGAAACCGGAATTCTTATAGAAGATTTCTCGGTTATCTTTTCCAAAAAGGCTTCTCTAAAATTTGTTCCTGATGCAGAACCTTTAAAGGAATATGTTGTTGAAGAAGATGATCTCGCATCAATAATTTATACTTCAGGCACAACAGGCCGGTCAAAAGGAGTGATGCTGACACATAAGAACATTTGCTTCAATGCAAAGAAAGGTGAAGTCATTCAACCTGTTGATGAGAATGACAGGTTCCTCTCGGTATTACCTCTGTCTCATACATATGAAAATACTTTGGGCCTTATATTGCCATTGCTTGGAGGCTCATGTGTTTATTACCTGAGGAAACCTCCGACACCGCCAGTTCTTCTGCCGGCCCTGGAACTTATCAGACCAACTATTATGCTGACTGTTCCTCTTATAATTGAAAAAGTATATTTCAATAAGATCCTTCCGGCTTTTACTGATAAACTGATCATGAGGATTCTTTACAAAATCCCACCTGTAAGAAAATTACTTCATAAGGTAGCCGGGAAGAAGCTTTATAAAACCTTTGGCGGATGTCTCAAATTCTTTGGTATAGGAGGAGCTAAACTTAATAAAACAGTTGAAAGATTTCTCCTCGAAGGCGGATTCCCTTATGCGATTGGATACGGCCTTACCGAAACAAGTCCGCTTCTTGCCGGAGCAAATCCTTCGAAAACTGTTTTTGATTCCACAGGCCCGGCAATAGAAGATATTGAACTCAAGATCCACAATCCCAACAAAAAGACCGGGGAAGGTGAAATCTGGGCAAGAGGCCCCAGTATAATGAAAGGTTATTACAAAGATCCCGAGATGACTGCTGAAGTTATAACCCCGGACGGCTGGTTCAAAACAGGAGATCTGGGCGTACTGGATAAAAACAACAATCTGTATATTAAAGGACGGCTGAAAAACATGATATTGGGTGCCAGCGGAGAAAATATTTACCCCGAAGAAATTGAATCAGTAATCAATAATTTCCGTGGTGTTGTTGAATCTCTTGTTATCCAGCAAAAAGGGAAGCTGGTTGCCCTGGTTCATCTCAACATGGAGGAAGTCGAAAAAAAATATAATATACTCCGGCAGGATATGGCTGATAAAGCCGATAAATATGAAGAGCGCTTACAGGAAATTTTAGCAGAACTTCAGGTGTATGTAAACTCCCATGTAAATAAATTCAGTAAGATCAATAAGGTGGTGATCCAATCTGATCCTTTCCAGAAAACCGCTACGATGAAAATTAAACGGTTTCTGTATACCTGAAAATTAAACCAATGGATGTATAAAACATCGCAGGGGCATTTCATGAAATGCCCCTACGCGTTATTTACAATGTAAAAGGGCATTCCATGGAATGCCCCTACGATAATATTTTCGTTAAAACGGTTTGTAATTATTTCAATGCCTCGGCGTATCTCCTGCTGACCTCATCCCAGTTTACTACGTTCCAGAATGCTTCGACATAATCTGGTCTTTTATTCTGATATTTGAGATAGTATGCATGTTCCCAAACATCGATTGTAAGCAATGGAATACCTTTAACAGGCGAAACATCCATCAGGGGATTATCCTGATTTGGTGTGCTTCCGACTGCCAGTTTCTTGTCAGCGGTCAGATAAAGCCATGCCCAGCCGCTTCCGAATCTTGTTTTGGCAGCAGTGCTGAATAATTCACGGAACTTTTCAAAAGAACCGAATGTCTGGTTTATAGCTTCAGATAGTTCAGCTGAAGGTTTTGATGAACCTTTTCCGAGGTTTTCCCAGAAAATAACATGGTTATAAAAGCCGCCGCCGTTATTTCTTACCGCATCACTTGCTTTAGAAACTTCTGCAAATATCTTTTCAATTGAACTGCTTTCGAGGGCTGTACCTTTGATTGCAGCAACGAAATTATTAAAATAGGCTCTGTGATGCCTGTCATAATGGATCTCCATTGTTCTGGCATCGATGTAGGGCTCAAGCGCATCATAAGCATAAGGAAGAGCCGGAAATTCTGTTGTTTTAAATTCTTTCATATTACTTTCATTTTTATCGTTTGGTTTCTCAGCAAGGGTTATAGCCGAAATTGAAAATAAGACTAACCCCAGGTTTAAAAATTTAATAAGATGTAATTTCATTTTTTCTTTATTTTGCAGGTTAAACAACAAATGGAAGGTTTTGTTCATTTCGTGTATGAAATTAGTTCATTTAAGTTAATTTTTATACCATTGACGTAACTTTAACATGATTTTTGCGTTTAAAAGAAACAGATAACTATACCCGTTATGAAAAAGATTACTTATCTGGTGATTATCCTGGGATTTATCGGAGGATTTTTTACCGGTTGTAATAAGGATACTGAAGATCCACCCATACTGCCGCCTGTTGAATCAATGACAATTGATTTCAGCAATTTTGACACAGAGAAAAAGCATGCTTCATACTCAATGTCAAAAGGCATTGAAAATGTCAACTGGGAGTTTTCCGCATTTGTAGCCGGAACCTGGAATTCGATAATTGTTTCAACGCTTGCTATTCCTGTGATTGCCTATAGGAAGGCACTTGACGAAATGCCGGTAAATCTTGATGATAAAACATGGGAATGGAGGTATGAAGTTCCTTTTTTCACGGCGGTTTACAAGGCAAGACTAACAGGACAGATAAGGTCACAGGATATTGAATGGAAGATGTATTTAACCAGGGAAGGAGCCGGAGGATTTTCTGAATTTTTGTGGTTCCAGGGTACTTCACAACCTGACGGAACGGGCGGCCAGTGGATACTTAATCACAGCTCTTCATTCAAAGAGCCCGTCCTCCAGATAGACTGGGAAGGTAACGGAACATCCGTTGAGAAAATAAAATATACCTATGTAAGGGTATTAAACGATACACGCACCGACGATCCTTTCAGGAACAGTTATATTGAAGCAGGTAAGCAGGCCGGAACTTATGATGCATACTATAAGATACATTATTTTAACGGAGCTGATTTTTCCGATATGATAGTAGAATGGAGTTCAACAGGAAAACACGGCAGGGTAAAATGTGAACAATTCTTCGCAGATGACCTCTGGCACTGCTGGAATGGCAATTATGTCAATGTCATCTGTCCCCAGTAAAGTCATTTTTTAATATTCCCGGCTGAATGCCGGGTTTTTTTATTATTTTGCCACCTGATTAAAACCGGAACTGATGTCATCAGGGAAAAAGGCAATATCGCTGATAATACTTATTTTATTTGCAGACCAGCTTCTGAAGATCTGGGTAAAAACTCATATGGTTATCGGAGAGGATATTCCGATATTCGGGAAATGGGGTATGCTTCATTTCATCGAAAACAACGGTATGGCTTTCGGAATGGAAATGGGCGGCAAACCGGGGAAACTTATCCTCAGCATCTTCAGAATAATTGCAATCTCTGCCATAGCGGTGTTCCTGAATTCAATAATAAAGAAAAACGCTTATCAGGGATTAATACTTGCAGTTAGTGCAATACTTGCCGGAGCAATAGGAAATATAATTGACAGTGCATTTTATGGAATGATTTTCAGTGAAAGCTTCCATGAGCCGGCTGTTCTGTTCCCTCCCGACGGTGGCTATTCATCTTTTCTGCACGGCAGGGTGGTCGACATGCTATATTTCCCGGTAATTAATACACACTGGCCTGAATGGTCTCCATTCCGGCCCGGTGAATCATTCATCTTTTTCCGCCCCGTATTTAATATTGCAGATTCTGCAATTACATGCGGTGTGTTTGCAATCCTGCTCTTTCAGAAAAGAATGTTCAGAGACTTTGACTGAAAATTCGCGTGTACAGGCAAATAAACTCAATCTCTGCAACAATCGCTGAGACTATCAAGCATTTTACCTATGTTTGGATGCCTCAGGTAATAGTAAATATTTTTCCCTTCCCTTGAGGATGATAAAACTCCCCTGTCGCGAAGAATAACAAGGTGATGTGATGCAACAGCCTGTCCAAGCCCCAGCTTGCGGTGTATTTCGGTTACTGTCCTCTTTTTACCGTCATCAAGTAAACTTACGATTCCTATTCTGGCAGGATGCGCCATAGCTTTCAGCATATCAGAAGCTTTCTGGAGTATCCCGGGGTTCAGCTCGTTGAATTCCATCATGAAAATATTTATAGATTGAATCAGGTAAAGATATGAAGAGTTAAAAGATACTACGGTCAGGAACGGTGATTTAATGCATAGTGTTTTCTTTTGTCATATTTTATGTAAGTTTGGTGAAATATAATCCGGATGCCAATCCTCACTGAGATAAGAAAGCCTGTTGAAAAAGAGATGAGTCAGTTTGAGTCTTACTTCAACAGAACGATGAAGAGTGAGATACCTCTGCTGAAAATAATCCTCAATTATATTTTACGCCGCAAGGGTAAGCAAATGAGGCCTTTACTTGTTTTTCTCACTGCAGGGCTTAATGGGAAAATATCAGAACCGACATATGTTGCGGCAACACTGATAGAGCTTCTTCATACTGCATCGCTGGTGCACGACGATGTGGTTGATGATGCACATGAACGTCGCGGATCCCTTTCGGTGAATGCCCTTTGGAATTCAAAAATCGCTGTTCTTGTAGGAGATTACATGTTGTCGCGCGGAATGGCAATAAGCCTGGAAAAAAAACGCTACGATATGCTTGAGATAGTCTCGGGAGCAGTAAGGTCGATGAGTGAAGGTGAGCTTCTGCAATTACAGAAGTCGAGGAAAATGAATATTAATGAGGATGATTATTACAGGATAATCAGGAGCAAAACAGCCGCCCTTATAGCTGCATGTACAGCCTGTGGTGCAAAATCTGTAACAGAGGATACCGAAACGATCCGTAAAATGAAAGACTTTGGTGAAAACATCGGGATTGCGTTCCAGATAAAAGATGACCTGCTTGATTATGAACCAAACGGTCTGACGGGAAAATTAACCGGAAATGATATAAAGGAGAGGAAAATAACTTTACCTCTGATACATGCTCTGGAGAATGCTTCCCTTCCTGTAAAAAGGCATATCCTGTCAATAGTGAAAAACAGAAAAAAAACAAAAGGAGAGATCCAGGAAGTAATTGAATTTGTCAGATCGTCTGGAGGTCCCGAATATACTGAAAACAAAATGAACCTTTACCGGGACAAGGCCCTTGAAATACTGGACTCTTACCCCGACTCGGAAATAAAAGATTCCTTAAAAAGGTTTGTTAATTACACAGCATCAAGGAATAAATAGGTCCGGCTTATCAGGCAGCCTCAAGCTTAATCTTTGCCACCTTTTCCATATCCTTTACATAATATTTCGATCCCAGATAGAATAGTAATGATCCTATAATAAGTATGAAAGGAAGTATTGAAAGAGCCGTTTTGATACTATAGAGATCATATAATTTCCCAATAACAATAGGAGCTGTTGATGACCCGATAAGGTTCATCACCACAACAGCCACAGCATAAGATGTCGCTCGTAATCCGGGATGAATAACATCCTGGGTTACTGCTGCTGCGCCAGAAATAAAAAACATGATACATACGCCCATCAGTAGAAGTAAAACATACTGAACAGTCCCCTTAAAAAGAAACAATGCGATAAAGAGTAAAACAGCGGTCATCAAGGTTGAAATTGCCGGAAGAAGCAATCTTGCATTTGGCTGTCTTTTCCGCCACAGATCGGTAAGATATCCTCCCACCGGGGCACCCACTACTGCAAGGACCATTACAATACTGGCTTTCCCGCCTGCTGTATCCATCGGCATTCCCTGTTCATTCTGAAAATAGGTTGACAGCCAGGTAATAAGAGCTGTTGTTGTAAAAGTTACTGCCGACATTCCAAAATAAGTAAAGATTACTGAAGGTTTTGTCAGAAATTCCCTTACCATGTCTTTCCTTTCCATCTTTATCCTTTTGTTGCCTTTGTCAATAAAAGCCAGATCGACTGTTTTATAGTCTTTAAGAAACAGGAAAAGAATTGCTATTATCAATCCCGGTATTGCAACTATCCCAAATGCGTGTTTCCATCCAAGATGAACAGCAATAACACCCCCAAGGAAATGCCCTATTGCAGTACCTATGGGTATTGAAGCATTCCATAATCCCATCATCCTGGATCGCTTTTCAATAGGAAATAATCCTGATATAACCGCACTCCCTCCGGGAGCGTATCCGGCTTCACCTATACCGATAAGTGCACGGGCCATGAAAAGCTGAACATAGTTACCTGTAAGTGCACAGAGAGCAGTGGCTATACTCCACATAATTGCCATTATACCAATTGTTTTCGTCCTGCTCCACCTGTCAACGAGCAAAGAAACAGGAAAAGTAAGAAGAACTATTGCCCAGTAAACAGCAGAAACAAGCATGCCACTCTGAGTGTGAGAAATGCCAAGATCCCTTTCTATTGCCGGAAACATCGAAGTGATGACCATTCTGTCTATATAATCAAACATATAGAGCAGGAAAAGCAGTATGAAAATGTAGTTAGTATATCTTTTAGAGAAAAGATATCCCTGTTCGCTTCGCTGATTTTTCATTTTGGATGATTCAAATTAGGCACAGCCAAGTAAATAAAAATATATGTCGGTTGATTTATTTATAGTATTTTTAAGTCTTTATACTTACTTAAGTAAATGTTATTCGTATTTAATTGCATCCCGTGAAAAGCACTAAATTCCACAAACAATGGTAAAACTGAAACAAATTGAAGAATTCCTTGCATCCGAACCGGTTGCTATGGCAGGAGTCTCACGCAATCCGAAAAAATTCGGATTTGCAGCTTTCCGCGAATTAAAGGAAAAGGGTATGAACATCATTCCCGTCAACCCGAACGCTACTGAAATCCATGGGGTAAAAGTTTATCCTGATATTAAAAGTCTGCCTGATAATATCAGAAGCCTTATAATTATGACATCAAAACAGAATACAGCAGGAGTAGTTAAAGAAGCCCGGGAAAAAGGTATAAGTCAGATATGGATACAGCAGATGGCAGAAAGCAACGAAGCCCTTAAGGAACTCGAAGGTTCAGGCATCAATTATATCACAAAAGAATGTATTTTGATGCATTATAAACCTCACGGCATACATAAATTTCATGCAGGTATAAGAAAATTTTTCAGAAGCTTCCCGAAATAACCAATTTCATCAGCGAATGGCGAAACAGACAGAAAACAATTCAGAATATATTTCCTCACTTGAATTTACTGTAAGAGACTACGAAGTTGATCTGCAGGGGGTTGTTAATAATGCAAATTACCAGCATTACCTTGAACATGCAAGGCATGAATTTCTTCTTTCAAAGGGAATCAGTTTCGCCCGGCTTCATGACGAAGGAACAGATCTCATAATCACAAAAGTTGAAATTGAGTATAAATATCCCCTGAGAAGCCGGGACAGGTTTATTGTAAAGACAGGTATTCGCAAGGAAGGTTATATCCGGCTTGTTTTTTTTCAGGATATCTTCAGGCTTCCCGATGAATTACTCATTGTCAGGGCTAAAATCACCGGTGCTGCTACCCAAAAAGGAAAACCATCACGTCCTGATGATATTTTACGTCTATTGAATCTTTAAAACTATAGTACAATGGAAAAAAAGAATCTCACCCGAAGGCAGTTTGTAACAACCATGGCAGCAGGTGCCGGAACAATTATGATAGGTCCGGCATCATGTGCCGCACTTGCCGGAAATGCCAAAACGGCAACTGATCCTTTCCGCACCATAACTCTTGGAAAAACAGGTATTAAAACAACATTGCTTGGTATGGGAACAGGATACAGCGGGTATAACCGTACATCGGCAATCACCAGGGCCGGGGTAGCTGAATCTGTTATCCGCCATGCCTGGGAAGCAGGCATACGGTTCTTTGATTGTGCCGACAGCTACGGAACTCACCCCTATACAGCCGCAGCACTTAAAGGTATCCCAAGAGATAAATATACACTGGGAACAAAAATGTGGGTAACCCAGGGTGGCATACCTGAACCTGAAAGACCAGATGCCCAAATTGTTATTGACAGATTCAGGAAAGAGCTCAATACCGATTATCTTGATCTTGTCCAGCTTCATTGTATGACTACGGGCGAATGGACCAGCCAGCAGAAAAGATTTATGGACGGACTGGAGAACCTTAAGGCCAAAAAAGTAATCAGAGCACACGGAGTATCGGTTCATTCATTTGATGCCCTGAAAGTTGCATCTGAAGATCCATGGGTTGACGTAATTCATGTAAGGATCAATCCTTTTGGTGAAAATATGGATCAGCGCGATCCGGCTCTTGTTGTTCCGGTAATCGAAAAATTCCATAAAGCCGGAAAAGGGGTTATTGGAATGAAAGTAGTGGGCGGCGGCAAATTCAGGAATGAACCTGAAAAAATCGATCCTTCATTAAAATATGTTCTCGGTCTGGGAACTGTAGATATGATTATAGTTGGATTTGAGAACACTGATCAGATTGACAACTATATAGGAAGAATGAAAAATATAATTCCGGGATAAAAAATACTTTCCCGTAAATAATTACACAGCCTGAACATGAAAAATTCCTGTTTATCATTCATTTTCTTACTTATACTGACCCTGATGGCAAAAGCCCAGAAGAATGATCTTGCCGCAATAATAAAGCCCGGAGCGGAGGTTGAAAAGCTTTCAGGAGACTTCAGCTTTACTGAAGGTCCGGCTTCCGATGCCAGTGGCAATGTTTATTTTACCGATCAGCCCAACGACAGGATTATGGTATGGACGACTGAAGACAAGCTTATTACATTCATGCAACCCTCCGGAAGGTCTAACGGACTTTTTTTCGACACCAATGGTAATCTCTGGTCATGTGCCGATGAAAAAAATGCCCTCTGGAAAATTTTGCCTGATAAAAATGTGGAAGTTATCCTTAACAAGTATAACGGATCACTTCTGAATGGTCCGAATGATCTATGGATTGCGCCCGATGGCGGGATCTATTTCACCGATCCCTTTTACAGACGATCGTGGTGGGATCATAAAGAAATGCCCCAGGAAAAGCAGTGTGTCTATTATCTTAAACCAGACCATAAGACACTTATGAGAGTAGCTGAAGATCTTCAACAGCCAAACGGCATTATCGGCACGAAAGATGGTAAAACCTTATATATTGCAGATATCAGAGCTAACAAAACATGGTCTTATTCTATTGCCGGTGATGGCACTCTTTCAGGGAAAAAGCTCTTCTGTGAGCTGGGTTCCGACGGGATGACAATTGATAAAAACGGAAATATTTATCTGACAGGCAAGGGGGTAACTGTATTTGACAAAACAGGCACACAGATCGGAAATATTTCAGTGCCGGAAAACTGGACAGCCAATGTCTGTTTCGGGGGCAAAAACAGGAAGACACTATATATAACGGCCAGCAAGGGGCTGTACAGGATACATACACGTAAAAAAGGAGTGTATTGATCAACAAATAGCGACGTTTGTCAAAACAATCAGGGCTTCCTTCAGCTTAACCGGGTTTTTAATTAAAATTGTATCCTTTAAAGAAAAGGATAAAATTCCGATCATTTTATTAGATTGCTGAATATGGAAGGAACACGCAGAGCAGATATCAGACCGGGGATAGCAGTACTGGTAGAATTAAGTGAAGACAAACGAAGCGGAAGGCTGACGGGGGGACGGGTAAAAGAGATATTAACAACTGCACCAATACATCCTCACGGCATTAAAGTTATACTTGACAGCGGGAGGGTTGGAAGAATAAAACAAATAATCTGACATTTCCACCCTGACTTTTTAATATTGCCCGGTCTTTTTACCGGGTTTCTTCATTTATCAATCATTCATAAAATTAAGTAAATTTGCACTGGCAAAAAACATTGTTGTTTTTAACCGTTGTATTATATATTATTTCTATGGAAGAAGCAATGAGATATGAGGATTTTCTGGTTTCATCACTTGGAAACGGTAATGTAGTTACTCCTCTTAAACAGGGGCAGCGTGATGATAGCCCGGTATATAAATTTGTAAAAGACGACGAAAGGATACTTTATGAAGTATCACTTGAGCACTTCAATAAGTACAGGGAAACCGGGGAAACGCCGGTATCATTTGAAAAAGCAGGGCCAAAAGAGAATTTGTTTTTTGAACCTGCAAAAACAAAAGTTGGTATTGTCACATGTGGCGGCTTATGCCCGGGAGTAAACAATGTAATAAGAGCACTCGTTAATCAGCTCTCATACAGGTATGGGATCAACAGGATACTTGGAATAAAATACGGGTATGAAGGATTGATATCAAAATATAATCATCCTGTGATTGAGCTTACAGCCCCGATGGTAAGTGATGTTCATCTTTCAGGCGGCACATTTCTCGGAACTTCAAGAGGAAATCAGAAGGTTGAAGAAATGGTCGATACACTCGAAATACTTAATATAAACATTCTTTTTTGTATCGGAGGAGACGGAACCCTGAGAGGTGCACATGCAATTCACGAAGAAATCAAAAAGAGGAATCTGAAGATTGCGGTTGCAGGTATTCCGAAAACAATTGATAACGATATTGATCTCATTCAGAAATCATTCGGATTTGAAACAGCTTTTTCAATAGCAACTGATGTAATAAGCAATGCACATAATGAGGCTCAGGGTGCATATAATGGAATAGCACTTGTCAAGCTGATGGGACGTGATTCCGGCTTTATTGCTGCAAGCGCCTCTCTGGCTATTCAGGAAGCTAATTTTGTTCTTGTACCTGAAGTGCCATTCGATCTATACGGCCCACGCGGATTTCTTAAATTACTTCGAAAACGTCTTGAAGAAAGGCACCATGCAGTAGTTGTCGTAGCTGAGGGAGCAGGACAGGATCTGTTTGAGTCAATTGAAATGCAGAAAGATGCATCCGGTAATGTAAAGCATAAAGATATCGGCATCTACCTTAAGGAAAAAATCAAGGAGGAATTTGATTCCAAAGGATTTCCATATTCAATAAAATATATCGATCCCAGTTATATCATCCGGAGCGCTACTGCAAATGCCAACGACAGCAAATTCTGCAGCCTGCTGGCCCAGAATGCAGTACATGCCGCCGTTGCCGGCAAGACCGATTTTGTTGTGGGATACTGGAATTATGAGTTTACACTTCTGCCTATCCCCATGGCTGTTAAACAGAGGAAAAAAATAGATGTTGAAGGCGAACTGTGGTGGAATGTTCTGGAAGCTACAGGTCAGCCTATAAGCATGAAAAATCCCTGATATGATAAAAAATATAATATTCGACCTTGGAAATGTCCTCTTAAGCTGGAAACCTGGTGAATATTTTGAGAAATCGGGCTTTGATAATGAGACCGTTAACCTTATAATGTCCGATGTATTCAAAAGTCCTGAATGGCTGAGCCTGGATAATGGCGACTTAACAACCTCCGAAGCAACAGACCTGATCGCTGAAAAGTCATCCCTTCAGAAAGAGTATATTTCCTCTCTGTTCAATCTCAGGACCAAAATCATATATCCTCTTACAGAAAACATAAAACTGCTTCCTGAGCTAAAGAAAAAGGGATTTAAGCTATACTATTTGTCAAACTTCCCCCTGGACTTCTTTGAAGAAGTGAAAAAAGAATATGACTTCTTCAGATATTTTGACGGGGGAATTATTTCGGCCGAGGTAAGGCATTCAAAACCCGATATAAAAATTTATAAGATACTGTTTGAAAAATACAGTCTCAAACCTGAAGAATGTTTTTACATCGATGATATGGAAATTAATGTCAGGGCAGCTGTATCGGCAGGATTGAAAAGTTATTGCTATAATTGCTCATCAGGTCTTACTGATGAGCTGCAAACCATGCTTTACAGTAAAATAACCGAAGCCTCCCGCCTGTAAGAATCAAAATATTCGATCCTCGATGAGTTAAATCAGCTTAAGGAAATAGTTATATTGCTGTGTATAAGCTGATTAATATGTATTTCATGAAGTTTTGCTCAAGGAAGCAATCAGGGGAGATTTTTGAGATATTCTGATAAAATCGTTGCTTTTTTTCTTCCGATCAGATTTTCCAGGTCTTTCCCGGGTATCATACGGATTTTTTCAACCGACCCGATTTTTTTCAACAGGATTTCCTTTGTCTTAATTCCTATTCCTTTAATTTCATCCAGATCTGATTTTGTCATTTCGGAAGATCGTTTGTCTCTGTGAAAATTTATTCCGAAGCGGTGTGCTTCATTTCTTAATTGCTGAATTATTTTCAGGCTGACAGAATTTTTATCAAGATATATTGGTACGCTGTCTCCCGGGAAATAAATTTCCTCCAGTTTTTTTGCTATTCCAATTACAGTAATCTTCTCATGCAGGTCCAGCTTTCTGAGACTTTTCATTGCTGAGGAGAGCTGACCTTTTCCACCGTCAATTATTATAAGCTGAGGAAGAGACTCTCCTTCCTCCGACATTCTCCTGTATCTCCTGTACACTATTTCTTCCATTGACGAAAAGTCATCAGGTCCGGTCACCGTTTTTATATTGAAGTGACGGTAATCTTTTTTGCTTGGCCTTGCATTTCTGAATACAACGCAGGCTGCAACAGGATTGCTGCCCATTATATTTGAATTATCGAAACACTCGATATGGACCGGCATTACGCTCATATGCAGATCGTTCCGGAGCTTTTCCAGATTTTTTGATGTTCTGTCGGCCGGAGGATTCAACTCTTTTCTTTTTTTCTGTTCAAGTTTATAATAAACTGCATTGCGTTCAGCAAGCTGCAGAAGCCTGAGCTTATCTCCTCTTACAGGGACTGTATATTTGATCCCTTCAAATAATATATCGGGTTTGAAGGGTACAATAATTTCAGCTGAATCGCTTGAGATCCGTTGTCGAATTTCAGTTATTGCAAATCCGAGGAGTGATTCTCTTTCCTCATCGACCCTGCTTTTAAGTTCAAGTGTATAAGCCTGAATAATTGCGCCATTCACAACTTTCATGAAGTTAATATAGGTATTATCTGTATCCTGTGTCAAAGCGAACACGTCGACATTTTTTATTGTGGAACTGACCACTGCTGAACGGCTCCTGAATTTTGACAGGATATCTATCTTATCCTTTATTGCCTGTGCCTCTTCATATCTCAGTTCTTTTGAATAGTTCAGCATTACATTCTTAAGATGCTCTATAACAGTAGAGATATTACCTTTAAGTATTTCTTTTATCTGCTGAATGTTCTCGCAATAATCGTTTTCGGTCTGTAATCCGACGCAAGGGCCTTTGCAGTTACCCATATGAAATTCGAGGCATACTTTGAACTTTCCGGATTCAATGTTGGGGGCTGTCAGACTGAGAGAACATGTCCTGATCTTAAAAAGGCTTCTGATCAGTTCAGTAAGCGTTTTCACCATTAATCCGGAAGTATAAGGGCCGTAATAAAATGAGCCGTCCTTTATTGTATTACGGGTGCTGAAGACCCTTGGAAATGGTTCCTTTTTAATACAGATCCACGGGAAAGTCTTGTCATCTTTCAGGAGAATGTTATATCTTGGCTGGTGTTCTTTAATTATGTTATTCTCAAGCAACAATGCATCTGACTCATTATCAACTACAATATGACGTAAGCCTGCTGCTTTTTTCAGCATTACCAATGTTTTTCCCGACTGGTTTTTGGAAAAATAGGAGCTTACTCTTTTCCTGAGATTTTTAGCTTTCCCTGCATAGATAATATTTCCGTAAACGTCAAGGAATTGATAGACACCTGGTTTACCAGGAAGTAGACTTACTATTTCTTTCGGGTCAAGTGGCATAGCGTAAATGTAGTAATTATCGAAACAGATTGTTTCGCCACAGTGTGTCTCTCGTAACGGATTGCTAATCCATAAAAAGCGGCACGTGACCGAAATTTCTCACATCAAAAAGTCCTCTGTCACTGAGTTTTAGCTCCGGGATTACAAGCAATGCCATGAATGATAATGTCATGAAGGGTGCAGACATTGAGCATCCCAGGTTCCTGGCCATGTCTGATAAATACTCATATTGTTCAGCTACTTCAGCACATGGTTTGTCAGACATAATGCCTGCCACATTCAATTGAAGAGAACTAACCTTTTTACCGTCAGTAACTGCCAGGCCTCCTTTAAGTCTTACAATTTCATTAACAACTTCCACAATATCGTCATCATTCACTCCGATTGCAATAATATTATGGCTATCGTGAGCTACAGAACTTGCAAATGCACCTTTTTTCAGGCCGAATCCCTTAATGAAAGCCACAGCAGGGCCGGCATCCCGGTATCTGTCTTTTACAATTATTTTCAGGATATCTTCGGAAGTATCTGTTTCATATGTATTACCGGATCCCGTCTCATAGATACTCTCTTTAGTAAAAAGATCACCGTCGAAAGCGGTAATGATCCTTATTTCGTGTCCCTTATTCTTAACAGTCAGCTCATTTTTGTGTATTCTGGAGCAATGAAAATTATTTACAGGAATTCCTGATTTATATTCGAATAACACTTTCCCGCGGTCATAAACTTTTTTACCGCCGATCCATGTTTCCATAACATTCATCTGAGCAGGGTTATCTGTAATTATAAAGTCAGCATTATCTCCCGGACGAAGCAATCCTGCATCAAGGTTATAATGGGTAACCGGATTAAGTGTAGCGCTTCTGATAATGTCAAACAAATCATATCCGTCGTTTACCAAAATGGCGATAAGCTTATCAAGGTGTCTTTTCTGAAGCATTTCCGGATGTATATCATCGCTGCTGAGCATTACCATATTGGGATATAATCTATAAAGGTCTTTCAGGGCGTTAAGGTTTCTGCCTGCACTTCCTTCACGGATTATAACTTTCATCCCCAGAGAAATTTTCTCCAGTGCTTCCTCGAGTGAATTACATTCATGATCTGTTGTGATCCCCACAGCTATATACTTTCTAAGCTCGGGACCTCTTAATCCTGGTGCATGTCCGTCGATCGGTTTGTTGAGTTTACGGGCAATTTTAATTTTTTTCAGTACCTCTTTATTTCCGTTTATTACACCCGGGAAATTCATCATTTCAGCCAGATATTTTATTTCATCTCTTTTAAGCAGGGATTCTATTTCTTTAGGCCCGAGCCTTGCTCCTCCCGATTCAAATTCAGTTGCCGGAACGCAGGATGGTGCTCCGAAATAAAATCTGAATGGAGTCTTTTTCCCATCCTCAATCATATAGTTTATACCCTCAATACCCAAAACATTAGCAATTTCATGTGGATCAGAGACAGTCCCGATTGTTCCACGTGAAACAGCTGCGGCAGCAAATGAACCCGGCGTAATCATGGAACTTTCAATATGTATATGAGCATCAATAAGTCCCGGCATTATGAATAGATCCTGGACATTTTCTTTTCTTTTTATCTCCTTTATTTTTCCATCCAGGACAGAAATTTCACCATTGAATATTTCTCTTGAGTGGACGTCAATTATTTTACCTGCTATTTTCATTAATATTTACGTT
>CAZWUB010000007.1:0-54911 GCA_964637415.1 uncultured Rikenellaceae bacterium | reverse complement strand
TTGAAAAGATAGTTGAATTATGGCATTCCTTTTTTACTGATTCCCCTGTAATTCCGATATCGGCACTGAAAAGATTCAATATTGACACACTGCTTGATGCTGTACTGTCAAAACTGCCGGAGGGTCCACCTTACTTTCCCAAAGATCAGCTTACTGATAAGTATGAAAGATTTTTTGCTTCAGAAATAATAAGGGAAAAAATCCTTAAAAACTATCAGAAAGAGGTTCCTTATTCCGTCGAAACTGAAATAGAAAGCTTCAAAGAAGAAAATGGGATGCTGAAGATCAGGGCACTTATCCATGTTGCCCGGGATAGCCAGAAAGGTATAATAATAGGTCACAGGGGTTCAATGCTCAAGAAAACAGGTACTGAAGCAAGAATTGATATGGAAGATTTCTTCGGGAAGAAGGTATTTCTGGAGCTGTATGTGAAAGTAACGAAGGACTGGAGGGATAAGCCCCTGGTTCTGAAAAGGTTCGGATACCGTTAAATATAATTACAGATTATGAGCAGGATAGTTGCCATAGTAGGCCGTCCAAACGTGGGCAAGTCGACTCTCTTCAACAGGCTTACAGAATCGAGGGATGCCATCGTTGACGAGATAAGCGGTGTTACCCGCGACCGTAATTATGGGACATGCACATGGAACGGTATTGAATTTTCTGTTATCGATACTGGTGGTTATGTTGAAAATTCAGATGATATTTTTGAAGAGGAAATAAATAAACAGGTGCTTCTTGCCATTGAGGAAGCTGATCTTATCCTGTTCATGGTTGATGTCACATCCGGGATCCATGAACTCGACAAGGCAATAGCGCATCTTTTACGAAAGTCAGATAAGAAGGTCATTCCTGTTGTAAATAAAGTCGATAACAGTCAGAGGCTTTTTGAAGCCAATGAATTTTATGGCATCGGGCTCGACAACTTTTTCCCCGTCAGTTCAATCAACGGAAGCGGTACAGGAGACCTTCTCGATGAAGTTGTAAAAAACCTTCCCGAAAACACTCCCGAAGCTATACCTGAACTGCCTCGCGTGGCAATTGTCGGCCGTCCAAACGTCGGAAAATCATCCCTTGTCAATTCCCTTCTTGGAGAAGAGAGAAACATAGTCACTGCTCTTCCCGGAACAACCCGTGATTCAATTTATACCCGCTATAATAAATTCCAGCACGACTTTTTCCTGGTCGATACAGCAGGTCTGCGAAGAAAGAGCAAAGTAAGTGAGGATATTGAATTCTACTCTGTAATGAGGGCCGTCAGGACTATTGAAAATGCCGATATATGCCTGCTTATGATTGATGCGACAAGGGGACTTGAATCACAGGATCTTAATATCCTGTCGCTTATCCTTAAAAACAATAAAGGGCTGATAGTGCTTGTAAATAAATGGGACCTTGTTGAGAAAGAAACCAATACAACCAAAAACCTTGAAAAAGCGATCAGGGAAAGAACCGCTCCCTTTACTGATTATGAAATAGTTTTTATCTCAGCAATAAATAAGCAACGCATACATAAGATACTCGATCTGATCGAAAGCACCAACAATAACAGGACCAGGAAGATACCTACTGCCACACTGAATTCGGTAATGCTTGATATAATCAGCAGAACTCCTCCTCCTTCGCCAAAAGGCAAACACATCAAAATAAAATATATTACCCAGCTGCCAACATATTCGCCATCTTTTGCGTTCTTCTGTAACCTGCCGCAATATGTTAAGGAACCCTATAAAAGGTACCTCGAGAACAGGATCCGGGAAAATTTTGCGTTTACAGGTGTACCTATAAGGATCTTTTTAAGAAATAAATGAGCAAATTTGGTGTGATTTTTGTTCAAGAAAATAATATTATCCGGGAGTATATGAGAGCAAGTAAATATCTTATCTTTTTGATGATACCTTTAATTGCTGTGGTATCGTGCCATAAAATAGAGCAATTACCCCCTGAACCGAAGATTGAATTCCTGAATTTCGCAGTTTTTGATACTACAGATATTTTAGGAAATTTTTGCAAGGGCGGAAGGCTTAGTTTTCATTTTGAAGATGGTGACGGTAACATTGGCCTCCAGACACCTGATGGCACTGAATCTGATACCACTAACCTGTTTTTCACGCTGTTCAGAAAGGTGGGCGGGGTAATGACTGAAGTACCCGACAATGATATATTGAAACCTTCCGATTACCGGATACCATATATGGAAAGAACAGGCCAGAATAAAATAACAAAAGGCACTATTGAAGTCACATTCCTCTATCTTTTTTATTCCGAAGAGGCCACAGATACTATCAGATATGATTTTTATCTTAAGGACAGGGCTGATAATCTGAGCAATACTGAATCCACAGCTGAAATATTCCTTTCAGAGAATAATATTTATGAAAAACAGGAATAATCAGAACCTTATACCCATCATCAGGATATCATCAACCTGATCATTATCTCCCCGCCAGTCTTCATAAAACCTGTTGATCCTATCTTTTTGTTCCACCATCGGGAAACTCTTTATCTCCTCGATAAGTGTCTTCAATCTTGCAATTTTCATTTTCTTTCCGTCACCTCCTCCAAACTGATCAGGCAGACCATCGGTAAACAAATAAAGGATATCACCTTGCTTCAGGAAGTATTCCTGATCGTCAAAGAACTTCTCGTTTGCTGTTTCACCTCCTATCGATGACCTGTTACCTTTAATATACAGGGATTCTCCGTCAAGAATAACTATTACCGGCCGCATGGCTGAAGCAAACCTGATATGCTTTGTTTTTATCCCGATCTCACAGACTACCATGTCCATACCATCGTTTGAAACCCCAAGCTCCAAATTCTGGTTGAGCGTTGAAAACAGCTGTTTGTCGAGGGTTTTGAGTATCTCAGAAGGCCTTGTAATATGTTGTCTCGAAATAATATCCTGAAGAAGTGTGGATCCGATCATCGACATGAACGCACCCGGGACTCCATGGCCTGTTGAATCGGCGCAGACAAGCATGAATTTTTCATCATTTATCCTGTCAAACCAGTAAAAGTCACCACTGACAATATCCCGTGGCTGGTACAATATGAAGGCATCCTGAAATGAATCTTTTAACTTGTTAAGATCCGGAAGAATAGTGGTTTGTATACGCTTTGCATAACTTATGCTGTCAGTGATCTCAATATTCTTGATCTCGATCTCGCCTTTCTGCTTTACAACCTCTTTTGTCCGGGCTTCAAGTTCAGTCTTAAGATATAATTCAATTTTCTTCTGTGCTTTTTCCCTTTGTCTGATTATCAATGCTACAATACCTGTAACAGCTGCAGCAACAAGAAGAAAAAACCACCATGTTCTCCAGAAGGGTGTTCTGATTACAAGATCAAAAGTAACAGGTTCACCTGATGATCCTTCTTCATTCACCGAATTCATCATGAACCTGTATTTCCCGTCACGCGGTGAAATCATCACCTCCCTGTCAGAATTCCAGTCTGTCCAGTCATCATCCCAGTTTTCAAGTTTTGTCTGATAATATACTTTATCAGGATCTCTCAGACTGATCCCGACATAATTTATGAGAATCTTGTATTTCTTATTGTAAGGCAATGTAAATGAAGGCCTGTAAGGATGAATTACATCATTTATTGAAACAAAATTAATATTACTTAACGGAGCCGGATGTGTTTTCTGATCTTTACCAGGATCATAAACTATCAGACCCTGTGAAGTTCCTATCAGGATTATCCCTCCGGGAGCCTCATACATTGCAGAAGGATTACAGATACCTCCTCTTGCAAAATCAGTTCCCCAGGTCTTCATAACGCCTGTCGTCCTGTCATAGCGCGATATACCCCTGTCGTGGCCAATCCATATCCTGTCGAGAGAATCAGCAAGAATACTGTAACAATAATCTGCCATCAGCATATCGGCTCTTGTATATGAGGTTACAGAATCTCCTCTGAACTCAAAAACTCCGTTACCGGTAGTGGCAGCCCAGATATTACCATCGCTGCTCTGACAACATGATGATATTACATTCATTGTAGGCCCTCTCATAATGGCAGTCCCTGAAGAGACTCCCTTAATGGCGTCAATAATATATATACGATCTGTCTGTGTAGCAATTGAAGCAGTGCCATCCGATAAAAGACATACCTGATCTATCCTGTTATGCGGTAATCCGTTATTCGTATTATACCTTTTCCTGAGCTTTCCTGTGTTAATGTCAAGAATAATTACTCCATTAAGTGTTCCCAACCATATCAGATCATTATCAACCTGTACATTAAGAATATAATCCTCGCTTGAATCCCCCGTTCTGTAAAACATCCTCAGAGTCCCTGAGGAGGTCTTCAGGAATAAACCTCCGCCTCCGGTTCCGATCCACAGATTATTTTTATCATCAATACAGTATGCCGTTATCTCATTATTCCCGGTGCTCCTCCTGAGGTCAGTAAATGATCCTGAACTGTTACTTTCAATATCGAAAAGGAAGTAACCCGAAGGTGTTCCGAGGAGATAGTCATTATTTAACTTATTCAGATATATAATATTATTTGCTTCAGGGGTCTTTCCCGGTGCATAAAAGGCAAGCGCCATTGAAGGAAGCATAGAAAGCCCGTCGCCGAAATGGCCTATCCAGTAATTTCCTTCAACATCCCGGAAGACAGTTCTGATATTATTTGCCGTCAGACCTGAGTTTTGGTCAATGAGCCCGGAAAAGCTTATTCCATTGCCGTCAGACGTCAACTTCAGGCGCACTATCCCTGATCCGTTTGTTGATACCCAGCAGAAATTATCATTGTCCTCATATATCGACTGTACATCAAGATATGCCAGATCCTCCCGGTCAGACAGGCGGGAGAGCTTCTTCCCTTCGGCGGAGAGATTAAGCAGAAAAACTCCGCTTCCATTTGTTCCGGCAAGATAAGAATCACTGTTTTGCAGCCTGTTAATAGCAGTAACAGTTGAATAATTGAATCCCTGAATTGTATCATTTATGATCAGTGAGTCTTCCTGCATCCGCATTATCTGGATGTTCTCCTGGGTACCTAAAAGAATATCCCCCGAACCTGTGAACGATGCAGAAAATAACATCTTGTCAGGGCTGAAGCTGAAGGACATGAGTTCATCATGACCGTCAGGATTAATCCTGAAAACAGCCTCTGCCTGAGGTATTATCCATATTGCTCCGTCGGGCGCTTCGGCTATTGTGCTTATACTTTTGTTATTATTTATTACCAGCTGTTTAAGCTTATCATTTTCGGTAAAGAACAGAGTCCCGTCGCTGCATCCAAACCATAGTGTCCCGGCTTTATCCTTCAGACATGCTGTCGGATATCTTCCGTTTGCTGAATCGGGAAATTCAACATTATAAAAATCAAATCCGTCGAATTTCGAAATGCCGTTTCTTGTCCCCACCCACAGATAGCCATTATTATCCTGGTTAACTGTATAAATGAATCCGTCAGGTATATTGCTGTCATTGCCGTAATTCCGGAAATGAAAAGTCTGGCTGATCAGGGGATCTGATAAAACAGATAAGCACGCAATGGTGCATAACAGAGCTTTCAGGTTTGTTTTGAATATCATATCAGCCTGAGTTTTTATTTAGGCTTTGTGGCTTTCTTGATTGTAATTTTCGGATTGTAAACGGGAACACCTCCGATTGGGGAACTGAAAAACGGAAGAGCATCCCCTCTCTGGCTTTCAAGCGTTACAACAACATTGTTATTCTTTATCAGCTCGCCCTGGGCTTTATGGAACTGAAAATCGAGAGATGATCCTATTTCGGCTGGTTCTATCGGGATCCTGTCCTCCATCCAGTTATTTTCGGCTGAGATTGACACCCCTATACCCTGTTTATATCGTGATACTACAAGAATATGCCCGTCGCGGTCCCAGTCAAAATTTCTCTGACGGATATAAACAACCCCTGTATCAACATAAGGATAAATATGGGCGACACTTTTAAAATCGTTCCACATACGGAAGGTGTATTCATAAGTGAATGCGTTGCCCCCTTCGACCGGAATATTATTTTCAGGATCACGGCTCATAAAAAACCTGTACAGGTTCCCGTCATCCCCGCTGACTCCCTCCACAACCACCTTGAATATATAAGCATTCCATTTGGCACTGAAATCTCCGGCTGTCGGGTTGAAAGGGCCGAAGGTAAAATATTTGTTGTCATACCTGGCTTCACTGCCAAAGACCCTTGATGCCAGCATCGTACCTCCCTTGTAATTCTTTACGTTATTCAATCCCCTCGACTCACTGTTTTTATCAGGATCCACTCCCTTTCCCCCATAAACTCCGAAGAAAGTCCTCGTGTTGAATTCGCCCTGTATTTCATCATGCTCTCCGCCGACATCAGGATCAAATATCCTTATAAAAAACTGACCGGTATACTCCTTCGGCACTGTAAAGAAAAATACCTGGTAAAAATCATCATCCCCCCAGGATGTCTCACCCAGCCTGCCGAATGTTACAAGGAAAGGAATATTTTCTTCCCTGCCGGGAACTGCCTGTCCAGAAAGTTTTAAACAATTCCCCGTTCCAAGTAATAAGCCTGAAAATAACAATATGTATTTTAACCTAGTCAACATCATTGAACCTCATAATTAATCAGTTTCCACATCACGGTCCTTGTAAGATCTCGATGTTCCTGCAGACGCATGCTTCTCTTATTATGCCACCCGGCTCGGGTTCAGCGGTTACTATAAGCTGAACGTTATACGTACCGGGCTTCATGAATGTTTTACGGACTTCTGCACCGGTTGCCACAGTCTCATCCCCGAAATTCCAGTAATATCTTGCTATTTTCCAGCCGGGAAGGTTAGTTTTTTCCGCACTGAAGATGATCCCCTCACCTGTAATACCCTTCTCATCTGCAGTAATATAAGGTTGCTCAACATCAGTAATCTCGAGGTTATATGTCTTTTCGTTATACATCACCTCCCCTGTTATCAGATTAACAACATCAAGCTGAATAAGATAGTTCCCCGGTCCGGGATAACAATAAATAACAGAAGGGCCGATACCCTTGTTGCCGTCGCCATACTTCCATTCATAGCGGAAGGGCATTGTATCAAACTTTACAGCATTCTCCTCGATAAGTTCATAACAATAATTATTTTCCACAAGCGTATCACATACTGCTTTCCTTATAACTGTTGAGGCAAAACGGTAGATATCATCATTAGTCCTCCTGTTGGATGAAAAGAATCCTTCCTGAAGGTCCTGATCGGCCACAAATGCAAAATCATCGGCGGGTGAGTTCACTGGTTCAGGCACCAGCGAAGGATCATCCCATTTCCCTGAACTGAATGATGTAAAGTAAACATCCAGCCTGCCGGGCCCCCCTGGCCGATCTGATGAAAAGTAAAGTCTTCCTGAAGAATGAATAAAAGGAAAATTCTCCGTTGCGGAACTGTTGACAACAGGACCAAGATTTACAGGTTTACTCCATTGTCCGTTGACCTTTTCACTGAAATAAATATCAGATCCCCCTTGTCCGCCAGGCATATCGGAAGCAAAATAAAGATATCTGCCATCAGCACTTACTGAAGGCTGAGCTATATTATAACCATCACTGTTATAAGGAAAAGGAACTAATGAAACAAGTTCATTATTTAAAAGCTCTGCAGTAAATATACCGCTGTGGTTTTTATAGGTACGTTTCCTTGTCACTGAACCTGTCTCCACCTCGCTTGTAAAGAAAACTGTCCTGCCGTCGGGTGCTAAAGATAAAGGACCATTATTGAATAGCTCACTTCTTTCACTTTTAAGCATTACAGGCTTTGTGTATTCTGATGTATCCTTCCTCTGAGCCATATAAATATTGTATATACGGTTTCCTTCGAAAGATTTTCTGTCCCGTAATGAACTGAACCTTCTGTCGGAGCAAAACACAATACCATCCTTTACAATCACCGGAGAAATTTCACTGAATACAGGATCGTTGAACGACATTCTTGTAATCCTGTAAACTGATGGTTGCTGACCCTGATTAGTACCGAAGCCTGAGATCAGGATTGCCACCCACATAATATGCTTTATTCTCCTTAACATACCTAAAAATACTTCGGGTTCGCTGCACTTACTTTAGACCCGAATTCATAACGCAATATAAACTCGCTTGATCCTTTTGAATATGAATTCATTCTTCCAACAGGATAGTCGTATGAAACCCCGAACATGAGCTGCTGATTGATCTGCACCTGTATATGTCCGACCGCCACCTGCTCAGTAGTTCTCCATGATCCTCCCGCCCATATCAGATCGCTGAAAATAAAATTGCCGTTAATATCAAACTGATTTATATGGTTTACATTACTCATTGAATAATCAATAAGGACTGAAGGTTTGAATTTAAATTCAGATGAAAAAGTTATAAGTGCTCCGGCCGATATCATAAAGTCATATTCACCGAATGAGTGATATGCCTGCACATTGCCATTTCCGGTATTCCTGTAAAAAAGAAATGACGGTACGGATAATCCTGCGAATAATTTTTCGCTGAAATAATACACTCCTGCTCCTGCATTTGGGAATACATACGATTTATCATTTTCAGGGAAAGCAGGATCGGGCCTTGTTATTCCGGGAATTCCGTTATAATCTGTATTTGACAGATCTGCTCCGGCATTTAAACCCAGTGAGATCTTTCCCCTGGCCATTCTTATATGATAAGCATAGACTGCATAAATGCTTTGTGACCTCGTCACCCCGTATTGCATGAAGCGTGCTTTCAGTCCCAGTGCAACCTTATCGTTCTTCATAGGGGAATGCAGTGAGAGCGACTCCGTTCTGGGAGCATCCGGTATTCCCATCCATTGCATCCTGTAAGACAAAACAGCACTGAGGGCATCGCGTGAACCCGCGTAAGCCGGATTGATCATAAGTCCATTATGAAGGTACTGGCTGTAGACAGGATATCCGATAGTGATCCTTGCCGAATCAGAATCAGATTGCCCGGAGGAATTGTCCGGTAAAAGAAAAATTAAAATCAGCAAAATAGCTCTTAATCTGCCCATCTTTAATCCTGTTGGCTGAACTCCATGATCATATTTAATTTCTTCTGAGAATTATAAAACCGCTCTTAGGAACAACAAGCCCTGTCTTAGACGATGTAACCTTCAGGAGATAATAGTAAGTTCCTTCAGGCAGGTCAACACCCCCGGAACTCTTGCCATCCCAGTTCCTCCACCTGCCTCCGTTGCTGTTTGAAGTTGAAAAGACCTGTGTGCCTGCGCCGTTCACTATTGTTAGTTCGACGACCTGGTTTAACAGGTCAAGACCGTTAATTATCAGGGAATCATTTGTATTGTCACCGTTTGGTGATATACCCCCGGGGATGACAAGTGACAGAACATTTATATTCACAATGTCTTCCTGTACACATTCCCCGTTAGTAATTTTCCATTTATAAGTATTTAATCCGAGACCAATATTCCTGACAAGTGTTTCATTTGCGTTTTTATTATCAAAGTCGCCCGATCCTGAAACGACGCTCCACTCTCCCGTTTCATAAGTGAGAGGTAACGAACCCTTTAATCCTGTCATATAATCGAATGACATCAGTGAAGTATCCCGGCCTGCATCAGCTCCGCTGACACGGTGATAAAAGGTTATTGTAACAGAGTCTTTATCAGAACAAAGCCAGTTTTTCTCTTCCCAGTAAAACTTATAGGAAACGGCAGCTGCATTAAATGATGAATCTATTTTAATTGTTGTATTATAATCAGATGGAACTGATTGCAGTACCTGAGACGGGAATGACCATAATCCTGTCCCATCGCCGGGGACTGCAGCAAGTGTTACTCCGGGGCCGCATACTGCGGCATCTGGACCTGCATTTGCGACAGGAGTTCTGTAAACAGTGACTTTACGTGCACCTGTAAGGGATGTGGCAATACACCCGTTCTGGTCCTCAACAGAAGCCAGTGAATAGTTGAACAGCGTTGAAGGACCAGTGGCTGAAGGGGTAAGTTTTATTATCGGATCGGCTGAAGTGATACCCGGAACGGGAACCTTTTCAGCATTTTCATTAAAAGTCACCGTCCAGCCGGGAGCCCCTGTTAAATGGACTTTAATGCTTACAGAAGATCCGCTGCACATTGTTGTATCAGTAACAGAAGTAATAGTACCTGTTGGCAGAGGGTTAATGTCTATGGTTTTAAATGCAGAAGTATCTATACAACAGTCATAAGGTCCCGATTTTATTATTCTCCTGTACCAGGTTTTCTTTGTCAGACCGGCTGAAGGTGAATAACTCTGCACATTGCTCCCTGAGAGATCTGCCCAGATTGAACCTGAGGTGCTGTCCTGCCATAACCACGTCTGGGTTAAACCTGTTCCTCCCGTAAGTGGCGTCCCGGCTATCTGCCCGGGTATTGTATTATAACATACAGCTGGGTTGTCAGGGGTAATAACATTATTTGTGATAGCCGGTAAAACAATGATCCTGATTGAATTACTCTCTGAAGAACACTTACCTGAGATCACCTGCCTGCGGTAGAACAATGAGGTGGCAGATGCAGCAGGCTGGTAATCTGCAAATGTTCCTGAAATGGCTACCGGAGTGTAGTTTATATTATCGGCCGAAGAGAACCATTGATAAGCATAATCTCCCGGTATATTGGTCCCACCGGAAGGGGAAACAAGTTCTGTTATCCTGTTCGGGACAGATCCGCTGCATAAAGTCGTATCTGCAGCCGGTCCGGATAGCAGACCGATTATATTATCAGTGACCGGTGCATGGACATTAATAATTACAAGACTGCTTGTGTCACTGCATTTCGAAGAATTAACAATTCTCCTGTACCATACTGAATCGGAAAGAGCAGGCGGGGCATACGGAGAAACTGAAACAGATCTGGAAGTCCAGGTTGCAGTCTGGGAACTATCCTGCCAGATATATGAGTATACTCCTGATCCTTTAAGAGGTATGCTTCCGTTAATAGCTGGAGGAACAGTCCCTGCACATATTGTAGTATCAGATGATATGTTATTATTTTCAATTTTAAAATACCTTGTAAGGAGGATAGGCGACGCTGCATTTTTACAGACATTGTAAGGTCCGGAATAAACAACTCTCCTGAAATACCTGTTCTCTGCAACGGAGAACCGTGAAGTATCGGGAATATGTGTCGGGCTGTTGTTGACACCCGAGGCCGGTTGCCACGAACCGGTTGATGTACTGTCCTGCCAGAGATAAACATAAGCTCCGGAACCGCCTGCGGCAGCTGTTGCTCCAAGGGTATTGAAAGGCATTCCCTCACAGATCACTGAATCAGGGCGTGCTGTGATATTACCTGTAATTGATGGTAAAACTGTTACTGTAACTGTTGGCCCGGTATCAACACAACGACCGGATGTTACAATACGCCTGAAATAGGTAGTGGCCGTAAGTGCCGGAGGATCAAAAGAAGGCATATCTGATACTGATCCGGAAGCATCCGGAGAGCTGGTCCAGTCAGTATTATCATAATTCTGCTTCCACTGGTACTGATATATCCCGTTACCATTTGAGGGACCGGAATTAAGAGGTTTAAGGAGAAGCGGATTCTGATTATAGCAGATAGTTGTGTCTTTACCAACAAGGTTGCCTGTAATGGCAGGCTGTACAATTATGTTCACCCATTTGCTTGTATCAGTCAGGGAAGTGCCCAGATCCTTTATTATCCTTCTCACCCAGAATGTATTTGTTTCCAGTGCTGAAGGAGTGTAATCCCTGGCTGTTGCTGCAGCAATAACAGAAGGAAGCGCTGCCAGATTATAAGTCTTCTGCCATATATACTGATAAGAACCTGACCCTCCTACCGGCAATGTTCCTGTTATTGGTTTTGGAATTACATTTGAACAGATAGAATCGATCTGGGTTCCTGTTACCGATGATCTTATAGAATTAAAAAGGAATCCATTGAGTAATGGAACGAACGTAGCCTGCGAGGTTCCGTTCGTTCCTGTAGTAGCTCCTCCGGAAGTTCCGCCTTCCCTTGTTCCCACTGCCCCTCCTGTTACATATCTATATACATTTGAAGGGGGTACAATACTGTTAGTATTTATCATTCCGCCACCGCCGCCACCGCCATTACCTGCGTTCTCAAGATTATTGCCACCCTGTCCGCCCCTGGCTGCAATTATGAGGGCTGATTCTGCAGGGATTGATGAATAGTTCTGAAGGTACAATGCTATACTCCCTCCTCCCCCGCCACCACCGGAACCGGCTTCCCCACTGGCGGTACCCGGATGCATCCCATCAGCAAGGATGCTGTAATTATTGCCTTTGAGGGTATCGCAGAGTAGTATCACTATACCCCCTCCATTACCACCTGGTGTCGGGGTTCCATCAAAAATGTATGTCGATGATCCTCCGCCGCCGCCAGGAAACAAGCCTCCATTAAGTCCCGTGCTTAAAATATCCTTCCCTCCTTCACCGCCGGTAAGAGGCGGAATGCATGTAGAGGATTCCCGGCCCCCAAGACCTCCGCTGCCATAGCCCGATCCTCCGCCGCCACCGGAGTATTTACCGTTCCCTCCGCCGCCGCCGGTGAAATTAGCACCCTTTCCCTTGACATAAAAAGGGTAAACCGAAGGATAGGGTAGTGCTCCGGCATTTACCCTTATAGTAAGTCCTTCTCCCTTAAATCCTGAACTGTCGGAAAACGCTGAATAAGCATATTCATCCAGGTTGGCATTTGTATTACTGCATATACCCTTGCCAATTGCTATTGCTCCGCCTTTAAAACCTTTTCCTGAAACATCAATATTTGCATTCAGGGAGAGAGTTCTCCCTGTTATCACAGCCAGTACTCCCCCGGTCTTTGTAACACTGTCCCAGGGCTGGCAAGTCAGTACAGCATCAACAACAGCAGCATTATAGGAAGGCACCTTTATGATCTGAATTCCGCTCCCTACATCAAAAGTGGTGTTTACAATATTATTCCTGAAAACAATTTTATTTGTTGCATCTTCTACCGAAAGAATTGTCAGAAATTCATGCCGGCCGGGCTGTCCGTAAGATGCATAAGCAGTTCCGTAAGTGGGAAGTTCGGAAGCATAGATTCTCGCTCCCTTCATCTGTATCAGAAGTACAGTATCTCCCTGACTGAACTGATCAAACTGAACCTCATCGGAAACAATTACAAAATCAGTTCCCAGAGAAGTCACATGACCATACTTATTTATTATACCGTGGATTTTCGTTTGCGAAAATGAAGATACGGCAAATGTAAAAATAAGTAAAATACTAATTATTAGATATTTAATATCCAATGACAACTTTCCCGTCATCAAGTCCTTTTATCAACCGCTAATATAATCAAATAATCGGATTATTCAACGAGTGTTTCTAAAAGGTTCTCCCGGGTTTTCAACAGTGTATATCAAAGGGAATTCAACGAAGAAGACAGTCCCCTTCCCAGGCTCTGATTCAAACCATACTCTTCCGTTTGCACCTTCAGCATATTTTCTGACTATTGAGAGGCCCAGTCCTGTACCGGATGATTTAGTTGTAAAATTGGGAGTGAACATTTTATTTTTAAGAGCTTCCGGTATGCCTGTTCCATTATCCGAAACCGATACGATAACTTTGTTCCTGTCGACCCTCACCCCGACTTTTATCAGTCCTTTTCTTTCAGGAGGGATTGCCTGAATACTGTTTTTAAAAAGATTTGAAAAGATCCCGTTAAGATGCTCCTTATCAGCATAAATAAATACGTTTTTTTCATGGGGCCAGTTAACCTCGAACTTAATATTATCTGCATTACGGAAAAGTTCAAGTGTTGTCTTTATTTGTTCCAGAAGGTCAACTTCAAGTGGATTTGTTCCGGGCATCTTTGCAAACGCCGAGAAGGCTGAAGCTATATTTGACAGATTGTCAATATATTCTACCTGATTCCTTGAAAATAATTCAATCTTTTCGCCAAAATCAGGGATTTTGTCTTTCCACGATTTCAGCAACTGCTGAACATTAAGCTTCATCGGTGTCAGCGGATTCTTTATTTCATGAGCTATCTGCTTCGCCATCTCCCTCCATGCATATTCCCTCTCAGAATTGGCAAGCTTATGGGCACTCTCTTCCAGTTCATCAACCATTATATTATACTGATTCACAAGTTCCCCTATCTCATCACTTCCCCTGTAAGCAAGATGCTCACTCTTTTTCCCGAGCTTTACCGAAGCAAGCCCTTCACTCAGCATTGACAGGGGCGATGTAAGCCTTCCACTGATGAAAACCCCGAATGCCATCGTGATTACAATTATAAGAAGGGTGAAATTGATAATGGCAACAATAAGATTTGAGATCTCCTTTGCCAGAAGACTCTGCATCCTGAAATAAGGAAGGTTCAGATAGGCAAGAACATGCCTTTCCGTATTATAAAAAGGTACGTAGGCTGAAATATATTTCATATTCCCGACACTCTCGGTCTGGATATATTCACTTTTTGTCAGATCGGCAACATTCATGAAAGCCACCATATCCATTCTGTGACTGGCCAGGTCGCGGAAAAACAATTCAGGACGGGATGTAGCCATCAGAAATCCATTTATATCAAACAAATTGATATCAGTATTGAAGATATTTGACAAACTGATGAGAAGTTCGTTCAGAGAAGCATTATTACTGTTTCTCCAGTTTGGGGTAAGATGTCTTTCGTTTGAAATCTCACTTTCAAGTTCAATATAAATAGAACTCAGCTTTTCCTTGATGTTTTCATAATGATTCGACTGAAATTCCCTTACTGTCAGTGAAGCCACCACACTGCCGACAAGAATAAATGAAAACAGCAGGATACCGGCAAAGGAAACCTGGAGCTTCTGCCTGAAATTAAGGTTTATAATCCCTTTCAGAGAAGGCTGGAGGAAAAAGATCAGAAGAAGGTTTATAAATATGAAGGTGAAGGCAAAAAGATAGGCGAATGAGATGATCAGATTTCCTGCATTCAGCACAGGCCGGCTTATTATAACAGTTGCATTACCGTTCCTGTAGACTATGTGCCTGAACTTCTCAACATCAAATATCCGGTAATCGGTGTTTTCATCAACATACTCATCATCAGCCTTATTATATGGAAACTCCCCGTAATTAAGCACAATGGAGCCGTTAATATACTTTGCAAAAGAATAATCCTTCATATCGGAATATCCGTGAAACCTTTTGTCAAGCAATAATTCCGAATAGCCCGGCTGAAAAACGTTAATATCACCATAAAGCTCAATGAAGAGCCCGTTTGTATTATTCCGGGAAGTGTTATAAAAGAGCCTTCCTATATAATAAGGCCTCGCACCCTGATTGTCGATAAAATAAAAATCAGTCCCCGTCAGAAGCTGACCATGTTTTACAATTCTATCTTCAAAAAATGTATAGCAGTCCTGAAAATTATTCTCTCCCGGCCCGACTTTGAGTAACTGTCCCTGCCTGCATAAATAGATATTTATATTGAAATTGCCCCAGTAACCATTAAAATAGTTTGAATTCAGATAGGCCGAAATTGCGTTGAAGTCGGACCGTTCAAAAAGTTCCACATCCATCATACCTTCAAGCAGCGTATCACTTCTGAGAACAGGCCACATATCCAGAAGAAGATGTTCTGCTTCGGGATCATTCTCTGTTGAAAACGATAAAGCCTGGATTTTAAGGTTTTCGTTGGTTTTCTTTTCCGAATAAACAGTGATCATTAACAATGCATAAATTCCCACAATAAGGGATGAAATAACGGACAGACTAAGTTTTCCGGGCTTCCGGCAATGAGTAAACCATCCGAGAAATATCATTCCTGTCCACAGGAATGCCAGAGCTGCCATTGTAAATGGTTCGCTGTAAAGTATTGAGGCAATCAGTCCGAGCGAAACAACAACAGGTATAATCATCCTGGGAACTGTGATCTGACCACCTGCCTGGAAAGCTTTCGCAATGAATGATGCCGGCAGTAAAAGAAAAAATATAACTGAAATATACCCGGCTGCACTGTACAGACTAAGATCCAGAACTTTATAGGTTTCAAAATTTATATTCGAGTTTGAAACCAGTTTCCCGAAAACAATATGGAACATGCAGATAATGAAAGCTCCTGTAATGAACAGTGAATTAAATACTAGGGATGATCCGACTGATCTGTCTGTTTCTTTTAATGGCAGATAAATATAAAAGACATATGCAAAGAGACCGGCAAGAATGCTCAGTAGCATAAAATGACCGAGAGAGGGTACTAAAAAGCTCAGCGAAAAAACCCAGGGCGAAAACAATTCAGTCCGGAATAAAACTGAAGGTTCTTTTAAAAAGAGAACCAGAAGATATAATAAAGAAAAGATCAGGAAGCCGGCCATAACGCCTGCAGCACTTTTTCCTGCTGCCGCAAGCATTCTGACCACTTCCATTGTCATTACAATAATAATCAGGAAAAATGCTCCCCATAATATAAGCGGAATTAATATATAAGGATTATTTATATCAGTCGCCGGAAAAACGAGAGAAAAAAGAAATTCCCCATTACTGTTATAAACATTATTCCCCGAGGACGACATCCCGGAGCTGAAGAGAACATCCGGCGGGATCCCGAAATCTTTGCTGAAACCGTTTTTGACAATATCATTTTCGAAACCATAATCAGTTCTTATCCTTAGTAATCCGATTATTCTTTCATTCCCTGCTTCTAATGACTGAGGCAGAAACCAACCGTTTTGCAGAAAGATGAATGGTCTGGAGAACAAAGAATCGTCCTGCAGAAGAACAGGAACATCGAACTTATTATCAGACCAGTGAATAAGCTTTCTGTCGATATACTGAAGTATTGTAATTTCATTTTCGGCGGCTATTGTGAATATCTTATTTTCCCTGACTGATCCCCGGGGTTCACCTCTGCCCAAAATAAGCCTCAGGTCGTTAAGACAATACTCCATTATTTTTTCCTTCTCATGAAGTATCCTGTTGACCCTGCGGGTCCAGAAACTATTTTCGGCGTTGCTCCGGAAAACCGACTGGGTAAGAATTGCAGCCAGACCCACAACAACAGCCATTATTAAAAGTACTAACCTCTTCCTTTTTTCTTTCATAAACTACCCGTTATTCATGGTGATAGGGTGATCCCTTCATGATGGATAAAGCCCTGTAAAGCTGTTCAATAAATATCAGCCGGACCAGCTGATGCGGAAAAGTCATCTTTGAAAGAGAAATTTTCATATCTGCATTCTTATATACTTCTTCCGCGAAACCCCACGCCCCTCCCACAACAAACACCAGTCTCCTGCCGGGCTGCATTAACCGATTACCCAGCCATGAGGAAAATTCAACTGTCCGGAATTCCCTGCCTTTTTCATCAAGCAATACTGTATAATCGCCTTCTTTAAACGATTCGAGTATCTTTTTCCCTTCCTTCTCTTTCAGCTCAGATTCTGTCATATTACGGGAATTTTTTACATCCGGCAGAGTAATTATCTCAAAACCAGCACTCTTCTTTATCCGGGCTGAATATACCTCAATTCCTTCGCTGATATACCTTTCGGCAGTCTTTCCGGTTTGTAACAAAACTATTCTCATAAATATTGGCCCGACTTTTGTAAGAAGATATCTGCGATGCTAACCTGCAAAAATATAATTAAAAACGTCCTCAGACAATTATAATTATATTAGATGAAAATAGTTAAATTTGTAGTGAAATGAATTTGGAAGTCAGCAAAACACAATATAATGAATCTTAAAAACCTTGCTTCAATACTTGTACTGGCTTTATTATGCATTAATATCCAGGGACAGGATCAGCAAAGGATTCCCCCGGGTATTTCTGTTGCAATAAAAGCCGGCAATGCAGCCGAAATGGCTAAATACATGAATTCAACTGTGGAACTCCTCCTGCTCGACAAGGAAGATTTTTACAAAAAAAACATGGCAGAAGCCATCCTGAAGGATTTTTTCGGTACTTACCAGACTAAAGATTTTATAATAAGGCATCAGGGAGCAAAAAATGAAGCACAGTATGCAATTGGCAACCTGAAGACCGAAAAGGGAGATTTCAGGGTATATTTTCTTTTAAAAAAAGTTGATCAGGAACTTCTGATCCATACTATCAGGATTGAATCAGAAGATGGAAAATAACTTCCTGAAGGAATTCATCCGGAAAAGCATTGAAGAAGACCTGGGTGATGGTGATCATTCTTCACTGGCCTGTATCCCTGCTGAAGCAACAGGAAAAGCAAGATTGCTTATAAAGGAAGATGGTATTCTTGCAGGTGTAAGGATTGCATCGGAAGTCTTTAATGAAATTGATAAAGACCTGAAATGCGAGATACTTATCGAAGACGGTAAAAGAATTCACAGTGGTGATATAGCCTTTTATGTTAGCGGCAGCCAGCAGTCAATTTTAAAATCTGAGCGTCTTGTGCTTAATCTGATGCAGAGAATGAGTGGGATTGCAACAAGCACAGATCAGTATGTAAGCCGTGTGGCCGGAACAAAAGCCAGGATCCTCGACACCCGTAAAACAACACCTGGATTCAGATTTTTTGAGAAGGAAGCTGTCAGGATCGGCGGAGGAATGAACCACAGGATGGGATTATTTGACATGATAATGCTAAAGGATAATCATATTGACTATGCAGGAGGCATTGAGAATGCCATTAAAAAAACCCTTGAATATCTTGAGAGGACAGGAAGAGATCTGAAAATTGAGATAGAGGCAAGAAATCTTGATGATGTATCAAGAATTTTAGCAACAGGAGGAGTGAACAGGATAATGCTCGATAATTTCAACCCGGAAGATACGAAAACCGCTGTCAGAAAAATAGCAGGAAGATACGAAACGGAATCATCAGGTTGTATTACACTACAAACTATCAGGGATTATGCAGAATGCGGTGTTGATTTCATTTCTGCAGGTGCTCTCACTCACCACATCAAAAGCCTTGATATGAGCATGAAAGCACTTTGAAATTTACTTTATGATCTATAGTAAAAGTGATTATTAACGAAGATCCATTCAGCATAACTACAAAATTGATTTTTTTTATTTACTTTTGCGGCACTTAAAATATGTCAATGAAATTTCCCTGGATAGTTTTTCCGGTGCTTCTTCTAATTATTGGATGCAAGGCAGAGGAGGAAGATATTTATCTGACACCTGAAAAAGCACGCGGTTATTTTAAGAAAATTGAAGAAAACTGTTATAATGACAATGGCAGGCTGTGGGGAGCCAATCTTGCAGGACCGTTGATGTTTGTTGACCGGGAAACCAGAAAGATAGTTGCCAGCCATCCTGATAAGGAAGGAATACTAAAAGAAAAAGAAGGGATTTACACAGGATCATATCCCAGAGAAAATTTAATCAATAATACCGCTCTCCTTTTCGGAGGAACACTTTATGGGATGGCCCCGCTGCCGCCGGAGGAAGATGAATACAGGATCGTCTCCCGGGCTCTGCACTGTCTTTTTCACAGGTTCCAGGATTCAATAGGATTTACTTCCTCGGGCTACAATACCGGGAATATGGATGAAAAAAATGCAAGGCTGTGGGTGAAGCTCGAATGGAAAGCACTTCGAAAAGCAATTGAATCAGAAGGACCCGATCAGGAGGTTGCCGTAAGAGATGCTCTGATCTTCAGGGGAGCCAGTAATGAACTTTATCAGAACTTCACCGGAGACAGGATAAAGTTCGAGACTTATGAAGGGCTCTCAACATTCACTCATCTGAAGCTTGCAACAAAGTATCCCGAAGAATATAAAACAAGGCTGTTTGAAATTCTCGACCGGATTTATTCCTTAATTTCATATGCAAGAACATACGGATCTGTACACGGAGCCCTTTATGCAACACTTCTGGATAAGAAAGGATTCGATTTTAAAACAATCCGGTCAGAGAATACCGATATGGGTGAAATTTTAAGAAAACTTTATGGAATCACTCTGCCTTCGGTCTGCCGGGATGTTGCGGGAAGCCTGGCTTTAAATTATGAAATTGAAACAATCAAGGAAGAAGAAGCCCGGCGCGATCTGGAGATCAATGCCAGAATCGACAGAACGGTAAGCACTTTCACCGACAAACCTGTTGTTTACTTCGAACTTGTAAGTCCTTATTTTGATTTTGAACCCGAAGATATCAGGCCTCTCGGATCTCACGGGACCCTCTATAACAAACTACGCACCTCGGATAACTGGGGAAAATTAACTGTTGACAAGGGTGGCTGCCTGGTATCAAACAATTTCAAATACCTGCGTGTTACGGCAAAAGGACTTAATGCGAACAGGAATCGCGTTGACGGCGAAGGATGGCATCTGATACTTAACAACGACTGGGAAATTGTCCAGGTCGAACAGAATTATTTCGTAAGGAAGCTGGCTCCCTAAACCCCATAACCTCCAACCCCAGAAGCATTAAGCCTCTCCTCAAGAGATTTTATTTTGAGCTCAGCATCTGCTTTCTTCTTCCTTTCAAGCTCAAGAACAGATTCTGGTGCGTTCTGAACAAAACGTACATTATCGAGCTTTTTCATTACAGAAGCAAGAAATCCCCTGTAATAATCAAGATCTTCTCTGATCTTTTCAAGCTCTGCCCCATTATCGTGCTTACCTTCAACAGGGATATAAAATTCAATTGTTCCTGTCATAAATGATGCAGCTCCTTCAACCTTTCCGTCAACCAGAGTGATTTCCGACAGGTTGCCAAGCTTCATGATTACAGGAATAAATTCGCTGTCGACACCATCTTTATCCGAACGGATACAGAGAACAAGCTTTTCTTTTGCCGGTATCTCCCTCTCTTTCCTCAGTGACCGGATAGCGGTTACAGTCTCCTTTACAACTTCAAAGCGCGCAAGCAATTCCTTTTTAAATTTTTTCACCTCAGGCATCCTTGCTATCATGATGCTTTCCGTTTCTTCCCTTTCTTCAAGAAGTTGCCATATTTCTTCTGTAATGAAAGGCATAAAAGGATGGATGATCCTGAGAAGCCTGTCAAAGAAAGAAAGTGTTGCATCAAGTGTTTTACGGTCAACAGGCTTCTGGTATTCCGGCTTTATAATTTCAAGATACCAGCCTGAAAATTCATCCCAGAAAAGCTTGTAGGCTGTCATCAGGGCTTCAGATATCCTGAATTTCCTGAAATTATTATCTATTTCAGATATGCCCCGCCTGAGTACTTCTTCCATCCATTTAACTGCAGATGCAGAAGAGTCAGGCTGATCTGCTGAATCATCAACCTCCCAGCCTCTGACAAGCCTGAATGCATTCCATATTTTATTTGCAAAATTTCGCCCCTGTTCCGGTAACGAATCATCATAAAGGAGGTCGTTCCCTGCCGGTGAACATAACAGCATTCCCACTCTTACTCCATCAGCTCCATATTTCCCGATCAGCTCAAGAGGTTCCGGTGAGTTTCCGAGCGATTTCGACATTTTCCTTCTTTGCTGATCACGGACAAGACCTGTAAGATAAACATTACTGAAGGGTTTATTGCCCCTGTATTCATAACCGGCGATTATCATCCTTGCCACCCAGAAAAAGAGTATTTCGGGAGCTGTAATAAGATCATTTGTCGGGTAGTAATATTTTATATCAGGATTATCAGGGTTATTTATGCCATCAAAGGATGTGACAGGCCATAACCACGATGAGAACCAGGTATCAAGTACATCATCATCCTGCCTCAGATCGGATTCTGTCAGCTGGTCATTGCCGCTGTTTTTCCTTGCCTGATTCAGGGCTTCTTCAATATTCATTGCCACAACATACTCACCGCCGTTGTAGTACCAGGCAGGTATACGATGACCCCACCATAGCTGACGGCTTATACACCAGTCATGCACATTTTCCATCCAGTGACGGTAAAGATTCCTGAATTTGGCCGGGTGAAGGTGAATCTCTCCTTCCATAACTGCTTTAAGTGCAGGTAAGGAGATCTGCTCCATCTTCAGGAACCATTGTGTTGACAACTTCGGTTCAATCACAGCATGTGTCCTTTCCGACCGGCCTATCTTATTGGTGTATGGTACTACTTTAACAAGGTTTCCTCTTTTCGCCAATTCTTTCTCTGCAAGATCTTTGGCTGCAAACCGGTCGGCCCCGACAAAAAGTCCTGCATTCCCGCTCAGGGTACCGTCAGCATTGAATATGTCTATTGAAGGAAGATTATGTTTCAGCCCTATTTCATAATCATTTATGTCATGGGCCGGTGTTATTTTCAGACATCCTGTTCCGAATTCCATATCAACGTACTCGTCAAATATGAACGGCACCTCCCTGTTCACCATCGGAACAATCACATTCTTCCCTTTCAGATGCTGATACCTGGTATCGTCGGGATGAGCACACACAGCTGTATCGCCAAGTATGGTCTCGGGACGGGTTGTAGCTACGGTTACGAAATCATTCCACCCCGCAATCTTGTATTTAACGTAATAGAGTTTTGACTGCTCTTCAGTGAAGTAAACTTCCTCATCCGATACGGCAGTCCGCGCCTGAGGATCCCAGTTCACCATCCTTACACCCCTGTAAATAAGTCCCTTGTTATAGAGATCGACAAATACCCTTATTACAGACTCATATCTCCTGTCATCCATCGTGAACAGGGTTCTTTCCCAGTCGCATGATGCTCCAAGCTTCTTTAGCTGTTCAAGGATTATACCGCCATGCTTATGGGTCCATTCCCAGGCATGCTCAAGAAATTGTTCCCTTGTAAGGTCTTTTTTTTCAATATTTTCGCTTCGCAGCTTTGCAACAACTTTTGCTTCGGTTGCAATTGATGCATGATCAGTCCCGGGTACCCAGCATGCATTTTTACCCATCATCCTGGCCCTTCGGATGAGGACATCCTGGATAGTGTTATTCAACATGTGACCCATATGAAGGACACCAGTCACATTTGGAGGAGGGATAACAATCGTATAAGGCTCCCTTTCATCAGGAACACTTCTGAAGAGCCCCAGTTTCATCCAGTGCTCATACCACCTGCTTTCCGTTTTACCGGGTTCGTATCTCGAAGGTATCTCCATATATTAGGTTGTGAAGGATGGGCTTATTGATCTGCAAAAATAGAAATTATTATTAAATCATAGCACTATCAATACCGGATCATATAGTACCAACGTATTAAAATACGTATTAAAATACGTATTTTAATACGTTGATATTTTTTCTCATGAAGATTTAAGAAATATTATAAAAATCATACATCCTGTATTTTAATCTTATTAATTTTACTCCCGGATTAACAATAACAACAAACCGCTGATCAGATGCCATCAATTTCACTAAAAGGCAGGTCGATGCCTTCTTCGCCGATAAGGAAACTGGTCCCATATGCCGAGGACGCCATCAGGAAGGGTATTAAAGTATACCGTCTGAATATAGGCCAGCCTGATATCCCAACACCGGATACCGCACTTAATGCCCTGAGGAATATCAGGCAGAAGGTATTGGAGTATTCACATTCTGCCGGCAATGAAACTTATCGCCGTAAACTGGCGAATTTTTACAATTCTATCGGGATAAATGTCACTCACACCGAGATTCTGATAACCACGGGAGGTTCGGAAGCGATACTCTTTGCAATTAATTCATGTACCGATCCGGGCGATGAAATAATAACACCGGAACCATTTTATGCCAATTATAACGGATTTGCAACCTCGGCTGGAGTGAAAATCGTTACAGTTACCTCGCACATCGGGAATGATTTTGCTTTGCCTCCAATTGCCGAAATTGAGAAAAAAATCACATCTAAAACAAAAGCGATACTCATCTGCAGTCCAAATAATCCGACAGGTTATCTGTATTCAAAGGAGGAAATAAGCCTCCTTGGAGAAATTGTCAAAAAACACAACCTGTTTCTTTTCTCCGATGAAGCATACCGGGAGCTTTGTTATGACGGGACTGAACATTTCTCGCCAATGAATCTGCAGGGGATTGACGAAAATGTTATCCTTATCGATTCGGTCTCCAAAAGGTACAGTGAATGCGGAATTCGGATAGGAGCTCTTGTAACGAGAAATAAGGAAGTTCTTTCAACAGCTCTGAAATTTGCACAGGCACGACTATCTCCTCCCGGATTAGGCCAGATTGCAGCAGAAGCATCGATCGACACACCTCCGGAGTATTTCACTGAGATCAACAGGGAATATACCGCCCGTCGTAATTTTATGGTCGAAGCTCTTAACAAAATCCCCGGTGTATATTGCCCCAGACCCAAAGGAGCATTTTACACTGTTGTCAGTCTTCCGGTTGACGATGCCGATAAATTTGCTCAATGGCTCCTCGAGAAATTCGAGTATAGAAACCAGACAGTTATGGTTGCTCCTGCATCAGGATTTTACTCAACACCTGGCCTGGGCAGGAACGAGGTGAGGATTGCTTATGTACTTAAGATAGAAGACCTTAGAAACGCGATCGAAACCCTGTCAGAAGCGTTGAAAGTATATCCCGGAGCAACACTATAAATTTTACTTATCATAAAGCAGGTATTTGTCCCGGATCCTGCCATACTTTTCAAGTCCTTCCTTCCAGGTAGCCCTTATTTCTTCTGAGCTCATCCCTTTGATGATCTGCTCCCTCAGCACAGGCCCGGCAGCAAGAACATCAAAATAATTATTGAAGAATTTATCCTTTTCGGGATATTTATCATAGGCATCAATCACCCATTCCAGATTTATTTCTGGCGCCGGCACCAGATTATCCTTAACGGCATTCCGCAAATCAACCCCGTAACACTTCTTACCCAGAAGCGGGGGTTTAACTGATTCCGGCAGACTTTCCGGTGTAAAACTGAAGCCTTCATCAGGAAACAGTGGTGAGCCGTAAACCTGGAAAGGAAAAGGAGTACCTCTTCCCAATGAAACATTTGTTCCTTCAAAAAAACAAAGTGAAGGATAAAGATATATAGCTGTCATGTTCGGCAGATTCGGCGATGGTCTTACAGGAAGCTCATAAAAAGACTGATGGGTGTAGTTCTTACATTTCACAACTGTCAGATCACATTGTATCCCGCCTGGAAGCCAGCCCTCACCATTTATCATCTTTGCATATTCACCCACAGTCATCCCATGCATTACCGGAACAGGATGCATTCCCACAAAAGAGCGGTATGCTGTATCTGCAATATTCCCGTCGAAATAGAAACCGTTAGGATTAGGCCTGTCGAAAACAATACATTTAACCTTGTTTTCAGCACATGCTTCCATAACATAATGTAAAGTTGAAATATAGGTATAAAAGCGTGCCCCTACATCCTGAATATCATATATTACAATATCGATCCCTGCCATATCTTCAGGTGCGGGCTTACGGCGAACCCCGTAAAGGCTTCGTATCGGAATACCTGTGGCAACATCTGTTCCGTCACCAATGTGTTCCCCGTCAGCAGCAAGCTCGCGGTAACCATGCTCCGGCGTGAAGATCACTTTAATATTGATCCCCTGACCAAGCAGATACTCAACAAGATGTTCATCTCCGGCCATCGATGTCTGGTTTGCGACAATCCCGACCTTCTTTCCTTCAACCAGTTTTTTATACATCCCGGGTTGATCTGCTGCAGGTAATGGTTTATTATCACCGCCCTGGCAGCCCGTGGCGAGCAATACTATTGCAATTAATGTGATCAATTTTCTCATATAATATTTCTTTTACACCATAAAGCTACGATTTTTTTCCCTCTGTGGAACTCTGTGAAACCTCTGTGGAACTCTGTGTTATAAAAAGGTTTAAGAACTTACACGGAGTTTCACAGAGGGTACACATAGTTACACAGAGATTTTACACGGAGAATTACTATTTTTGAGGATAATATGAATTTACCATATTTTATAGCCCATCGTCTTGTAAAAGGCCGGCGTGAATCAACTTCTTTCTCGCAACCAATAAATATTATTGCGATAATCGGTATTGCCACAGGCCTGGCAGTTATGATAGTTGCAGTAGCCATCCTAACCGGTTTCAAGGAGCAGATAAGGGAAAAGATCATCGGATTTGGTTCAAACATACAGATCATTAACATGGATTCAAATCTGTCATTTGAAACTGCTCCGATACATGAGGGACAGGAGTTTATACCCAGGATCCAAAATATCCCTGGAGTAAAACACATACAGGTTTTTGCCACCAAGGCAGGAATTATAAAGACTGACGAGGATATCCAGGGTGTTGTGCTTAAGGGAGTAGGGAGCGATTTTGACTGGAGCTATTTCAGCAGCAATATGACTGACGGATCAGTTTTCACAGTCAGCGACACGGCCCGGACAGATAAAGTTATTATTTCCAGGAAAATATCTGATCTCCTCAGGCTGAACACAGGGGATTCCTTTGCGATGCATTTTGTACAGGATCCTCCGCGGATGAGAAGGTTCACAGTCAGCGGCATATATGAGACCAGTCTGGAAGAATTCGATCTGATGTATGTCTTCTGCGATATAGGCCATATTAAAAGGCTAAACGGATGGGACGACGATCAGATCAGCGGATTTGAGATCTTCATCGATGATTTCGACAGGCTCGATGAAATGAAGGCAAGAGTCAAAAATGCAATCGGACACCAGCTTATCAAGGATGAAGAGCAGGTCGATGTAAAAAGTATCCGCGATAAGTACCCTCAGATCTTTGACTGGCTTAATTTTCAGGATATAAACGTTATTATAATAATAATCCTGATGCTTGTAGTTGCCGGATTCAATATGGTTTCAAACCTGCTGATCCTTATTCTTGAGAAAACCAATATGATCGGTATCCTTAAAGCTCTCGGATCACAGGATGTAACAATCAGGAGAGTATTTATATACCAGGCAGCTTACCTGATCAGCAAAGGCTTGTTCTGGGGGAATATTATCGGGATCGGGCTTGCACTGATCCAACTGCAAACAGGACTGATAACCCTCGACCCTTCTTCATATTATATCAAAACAGTACCTGTAAACCTTCAGTTAAGCCATATACTCCTTCTCAATGCCGGGTCTATGGCAGCTATACTTATAATGCTGCTTGTCCCATCCAAGCTGATAAGCCGGATAACTCCTGTTAAAGCAATAAGGTATAACTGAACAGCCGGATTCATTCAGCAATTAAAACATCCCTTTTCAGGATTTCCGGATTCATGTTCATTGTAAGCCTGTTCACATTCTCCCCGGAAATAATATTCCTGTAATGTTCATAGCGTTCAAGTACCTCAGTGACATAATTGACTGATTCGGTTCCCCTGAAATAGCCGCTTTTGACCACCTTATCATTATAATATACCGGATCGGATTTCTTAAGCAGCCATACAGCAACATTTCCTTCCCATTTCTGTGGATCCATCCCGTTCTTTTCAGCAAGCTTCATTGCATCAAGAACATGACCGGGACCGGCATTGTAAGATGCAAGTATGAATTTGAACCTTTCTTCTTCATCAGCAATTTTACTTTCATACATCGATGTAAGCCATTTAATATTCAGGATGCCTGCTCTCATATTGTTTGCCGGAGAAGATTTAACATCAATTCCGAATCTGTCACCTGTAACCGGCATTACCTGCATAAGCCCGTAAGCACCTGCCCATGATTCAACATCGGGATCAAACCTCGATTCCTGGTACATAAGTGATGCAAGGAGCCTCCAGTCCCAGCCAATCTCTTTGCTGGCTCTCTTGATCATGTCATCCCACATTGAAATCTTTCCGGTACTGAGAGAATAATAATCACTCTTGACCCTAAGATTCGACCTGCTGTTCTTAAAATATTTTGCATATACCGATAAATAGCGCCTTGTTTCCTTAAAAGACGAGATCCACTGGTTAAGCTCTCTCTGGAGACCGGATGATTCCTGTTTCCTCAATCCCCAGGCAATATTCTGGGGAAAACTCACAGGAGTACTGATGTCAATATCAGGATAATAAGTTGAATTGACCATAGCAACATTCTCATCGCATACTGTAAATTCAATTTCTCCGTTTGCCACAAATCTTATAAGTTCCTCTGACTCATAAGGCACCCCTACAATACTTATAGTATCTCCGATCTCTTCCGACAATGCTCTTATCCGGTCATAATGTGCAGATTTTTCCTGAACAAATATAGTCTTGTGAGCAAGGTCAAGCTGATTTCTTATCAGCTGTCTGTCAAGAGCTTCAGCAGTCAATGATCTCCAGTTACGGGGCTTCCTCTGTACAAGTACCTGCCTGGTCTGAATTATCGGATCAGAAAACAGAATATCTTTTTTTCTTGATGAATTTACCGTAAGCCCGATAGCAATAATATCAGCTTTGCCCGAATTAAGCAGGCCAAAAGCACGATCGAGATGGTTTTCCGTTATTATTTCGAGATCCACTCCAAGATGTTCAGTGAATTCATTGAGCAGTTCGTAATGGAAACCCATCGGTTCACCTTTGTAAACAAAATAATTTGTCGAATTAAAATCAGTAACAGCAACAAGTTTACCTCTTTCCCGTATAACATCAAGGTCACAGAAAACACTTTTGCCATTATTGATACTCAGGTGATTCTTACTTTCAGTGCATGATATTAAAAACACTGTCAGTAAGGCTGTAAAAAGGATTATTTTCTTTCCCAATATTAGCGTATTTGTTTCACAATCATTTCAGACAAAAACGCCGCAAAGATACAAAAATTTTTAATTATAAAATGTCCATGCTAAACCATAGCGTAACATTCTGTTATTCATGGGATAAGAGGGTATCATGAAGTAATCGTAACCAAGCAGTCCTGCATTTAAATGGTCAAACATTACAAAGATCCTTGTTCTTTTGAGCTTGAGATTGAGAAAAACATTGACGAAAGGATAATTACCCGTTCTGACCTTTTCCTGTCTGAAGAACCTGCCTGTTGAAGGCATATAGGAATATGCATAATAAGTTGTATGATAAAGAACATCAAATCCGAGCTGGGTATTGAGCTTACCGTTTGTCTGTCTGAACCTGAACAGATGTTCGAAATAACCCGCTGACCTCAGGGAAACAAGGGGAAGGTCCAGGACTTCCGCATTACTTGATATCTGTGCAAGTACATCTCCCGTGAGGTGGAATTTCCAGGCCTTCAGTTCTTTGCTCAGCATTATTGACGCGACTGACAATCCTCCGCCGTGCTGTGAAGGAAGAGCTTCAGTATTAAAATCAGTATAATTGTCAATTATGGCATAATCGAACCTGAGGTCTGTTTTACGGGCAGGGTATGAAAAGCGTGTTCCCAGATCGATCCTGAATTCCTTATTCATATTTTTCTGCCATTCAAAATGGTTGCTTCCCCAGCCGGCATACCAGAATGAAGGCTGCCTGTTGTGTATACTCCCGTGAATGATCCATTCTGCCATACCTTTTTTCCATCCGAATGATTTTGTTATTTCACCCTTCAGACCGAAATCTCCTGCTCTGTAACCGGTAAGGAACAGTTCACCGTCTGCTGTCCACCTGAACTTATCTCCGATGCTGTTAAAAAGTCTGCCGACAACAGCATTGTTGCTTTTTCTCCATGTGGCGGTATCCGCCAGTGTGGTATCGTGGGTGGGAATTATCTGGCTGTAGCGGAAAAGCTCGTTCCTGATGCCAACCCCTCCGCCAAGACTTATTTTTCGGGTTTCATCAGTTGCAAAATCAAAACGGAGGCTGTTCTTTATACTTCGTTGTGAAAGGGAATCGAAAGTGACTGACTTATTTATAAAGATTGTATCATAGAATCCTGAAGCGGGACTTTTGTCGCTATAAGATCTCCTGTTGTTTTCAATAGTGAATATATGGGAAAAGGTACCCCTCAATCCTGAGAATCCTTCAGCCTTTTTGAGTGAATCAGCCGATCCTGCACGTTTCCCGACAGTGATTCGCTGAACAAGGAGTATATTACGGTTCTTAAGTACACTATTTGCAGTATTCAGGCCTCCCAGGTTCACCGGGACATCTCTTGTTTCGAACTGGCTGAGCTCATCCTTATTTATTATACCACCGTTTTCAAAGGATTTTATATCATTGACACCTGCTGAAAAATAGAATTTATATACAGGTGCAGTGTAAGATGAAAACAATGTAAAGGCTTTATCCTCTGCCCTCTGATAATTATATTGACCGAGGTTGTAGACAATATCATAAATCAGCCCGAAATTCAGGTATCTGTTCACATTCTGTGAATGCCGTACTCTGAATGTCTGCTCCGATGTTTCCCTTGGTCCCCCGTTTGTCCATGCGAGCTCTGTAAACGGAACCTGTGTATTCATAAATACAGCTCTTGCAGGAGTATACATCAACGGGAAATAGTACTCATACAGAAAATTGTCAGGATCAGAGATCCGGTCAAAGAAGTTCAGCTGGAAGAACGGAAGACCGTAATTGCCGAGTGTAGCATTTAGAGGTGAGTATCTGTCTGTTAATCTGTAACGGTGGAATAACGAAAAAACAGTATCGAAAGGAATTACTACCTCTTCAGTAAAATCGTTGTTCAGATTCCATTGTTTGATAATTCTGGGTCCTGCAGACGGCTTTGAAGGTGATCCTTCCTCAGGCTGGGCATGAGTGTAACCCCCGGGCAAAGCGGCAAGAAGCAGTATTATCAAAAAATTTCTGATCATCTGCGCAAATATAGGAAATATGCAGATACATGAACTTCCCTGAAAAATGCACTTTGCTTTTAATCTATGGCATCGTTCAGATAGGCATTGCTATTCCTGAGAACCGGTCCGTCGGTATCATCGGAAGTAAGTGTAAATGTTGAAGGTTTGCTGTCGGATGTATTGTCATGAGAGGGCAGTGGTCTGTTCCTTCTGATGTATGCCGGGACATCCTCAAATGCTTCAATGTTCTCATTCATGGTTTTACTTGATATACCTTCCTTTTCCATGATCTTCTGCATCTGCTTGACTTTTCTCAGCCTGACCTCCGGATCTTTCTCCCTGTTTTCATCGTTGCCTTCATCTTTTTCAATCCTTGACTTTTTATTAATGCTTTCAATATTGAAGTCAAGCACCCCCTGATATTCTTCCCCGGCATCAGAAATTATTGATTTCTGTCCTTTCTGGTGTACATTAAAGCTCTCTTCGTTCTTATCGGGAATAAGGTGAGGCGGGGGAACATAGTCGGCTCCGTTGAGCATTTCGATAGTTTTGGCCCTTCTGGGTTTTGCGGGTTCTATAAGGCTGTTGGCCTCAAAACCGGTAGCGATGACAGTGATGCTGATATTATCATCAAGGGTTTTGTCTGACGAAAGTCCTCTTATTATCAGTGCATCATCAGAAGCAGTTGCATAAATATAGTCGGTAATATCGCCCAGTTCATCCATGGTGAGCTCATTTTCTCCAGTCCCCGAAGAAATATTTATAAGGATGCTTTTTGCACCGGTTATGTCATTGGAATTAAGCAGGGGAGATGCAAGTGCATTCTCAATAGCGCTAACAGCCCTGTTCTCCCCTGCTGCAATTCCCATACCCATGACAGCGACTCCCGAATTCTTCATTACTGTTTCAACGTCGGCAAAATCAACGTTTATATAACCAGTTATAGTAATTATTTCAGCAATACCTTTAACAGCCGTTGTAAGTACATCATCGGCTTTCCCAAATGCCGAAGATACCCCCAGGTTACCATGCATCTCCCTGAGCTTTTCATTGTTGATCACAAGAAGTGAATCTACATGATCCTTCAGTTCGGCAATCCCGTCTATTGCATAGCCGATTTTTATCTTACCCTCAGATTTGAAGGGTATCGTAACGACAGCAATTGTGAGCAATCCGGCATCTTTACAGGCTTTTGCAATGACAGGAATGGCACCCGTACCGGTACCGCCCCCCATACCAGTTGTCAGAAAGACCATCCTTGTATTACCCGAAAGGGCTTTCATTACATCCCCGATGTTTTCCTCGGCCGCTTTCCTTCCTTTTTCTGGCTGGCTTCCGGCTCCCATCCCTTCAGTAAGGGATGCTCCAAGCTGGATCTTTACCGGTATAGGACTTTCATTCAGCGACTGGCGGTCGGTGTTGCAAACAATGAAATTCACATCCTTAATGCCTTTTTTAAACATATGATTTACAGCATTAACTCCGCCACCGCCTACACCAACGACCTTTATTATTGAAGATCTCTCAACCGGCAGGTCGAAATTCATCAGATCGTCAGACATTTCATTAAGAATAGTTGTTTTACCCACGGCCTTAATTTTTAAAACTTCAGGAATAAAAATTTCAGTTAATTGAGTTATCCTCAACTTCAAACATTTTCTGCATTATTATCTTTATCTTTTCTGACAGAGTTGTCTTTTGCTCCCTTCCGGTTTCAGCCTGATTATCCTCCATTACCTCTGCAGGTTCAAGAACATCAGCAGGCTTTTCTTCAAAATCATCCTGAGGAGCGGCATTAAATGATTTCTTATATGTTTCCAGATAATCAAACCCCCTCATAATCAACCCGACACTTGTTGCATACATCGGCTGATTGATCTCATTCCTGCCCGGGCCGGTCAGGTGTTCATTGGGATATCCTATCCTTACATCCATTGCCGTTTTAAACTTCATAAGCTGTGAAAGATGTTTGAGCATTGCTCCTCCACCGGTAATAACAATCCCTGCAGCAAGTTTATCGGCATAACCTGAATTCTGAATCTCGAAATTGATAAAATCGATTATTTCTTCCATCCTCGACTGGATAATATATGCCAGGCTTCTGAAAGATATTTCCTTGGGATTCCTGCCACTGATACCCGGGATAGCCACAACCTTATCCTCGGGCGCAATATCACCGAGAGCTGAACCATACTGGATCTTTAATTGTTCCGCATGCCTTTGAAGTATTGCACAGCCCTCTTTAATATCATTTGTCACTACATTCCCTCCGAGCGGGATCACAGCAGTGTGCCTTATAATATTATCATAGTAGACAGCCAGATCGGTAGTACCACCTCCTATGTCAACCAGAACAACACCAGCTTCCATTTCATCTTCCGTAAGAACGGCATCTGCAGAGGCAAGAGGTTCAAGGATCAGGTCTTTCACGCTAAGGTTGGCCCGTCTGATACATTTTTCAATATTCTTGGCAGCTGCAACCTGACCAATAACAATATGGAAATTAGCTTCAAGTCTTCTTCCGCAAATCCCGATCGGACTCTTAAGACCTGTTTCATTATCGACAATGAAATTCTGAGGGATAACATGAATGATCTCCTCTCCTATATCTATATGTATCTTGTGCATGTCCTCTATGAGCCTGAATACTTCATCCTTCTTTATTTCATCCTCGTATGAGTCACGCATAATATACCCGCGGCTCTTCATGCTTTTGATATGCTGGCCCGCAATACCGACAAATACTTCGGAGAATTTTATTCCGGACCTTTTTTGTACATCATCAACTGTTGTCCTGATAGCTGTGACAGTATCTTCGATATTTATAACAACGCCTCTTTTGACTCCTTTTGAAAGCGCTTTGCTCAATCCGAGAATTTCAATCTTGCCATTCTCATTTTTCTTACCGACAATCGAAACAATCTTTGTGGTCCCGATATCGATGGCTGCTACGAACTGTTCTCTGGTGCTCATATTGTTAGTTTTAGTTTCTTATTGTCTCCTTTTGCATACTATCTGATCCCTGAATTCAAGGTTAATTAAAGAATATTTGTTCCAGCCCACCTGAGGAAGGACTTTTTCATAGAAAGCTGAAAGATTCTTCAGTTTGCCCTCATAATTTTCAAAAGTCCCCAGATGTATCTGATGATTTCCTACCCTGGGAATAAGGTCGATCTCAGAGCGATTGTCAACATATATCTGGTCGATCTGAGCCGACCAGAACTCATTTCCTGATATATATTTTACAAAATGATATACATCCCTGAGTATTGTGTTCCTGATGCTTGTATCCATAATACTCACTCCGTTCAGCATTGCCTGGCTTATTGTTATATCTCCGCCGACAACATGCAGCCTTGGGGTATAGAGATTCCTTCTTCTGACAAGGACTCCCTCATCGTCAATAAAATAGTCTCCCCCACTGTCGGGAATAACCCTCATTACAGGGTCTCTCTGATCAACAAAAACATTCAGTATCCCGTCGATTGTCAGGTAAACCTCAGCCTCCTTCAGCTCTCTCAGTTCGCTTACCCTGTTTTCAATTTCATCGAGAGCAAGGTTCTTAACCGGCCGGCCTAATAACCCTGATCCGGTCCCCCGGACAAGATTGAGGAGCTGCCTCCGTGTAACAAAATGATATTCCGATGAGTCACTTATTTTTATTGAAATGCCGCTGCATGGCTTTGATCCATACCAGGTTGAAAGCCATACCGGCATTATTATTATGTATAATAAAGGTATTATCAGAAGTATTTTTACGAACCTTATCATTTAATAATCTTTGCTTTCAGTTTCTCTTCTATAGGGCTTACAAGTCTGTCAATATCTCCGGCTCCTATTGTGACAAGTACATCCAGCTTACCCGGATCCAGCCAGGGAAGGATCTCGTCCATTCTTAAAAGCTTTCTGTTCTGTAGCTTCATCTTACCCAGAATGAGATCAGAAGATATTCCGCTGATCGGTTTTTCCCTTGCAGGATAGACAGGAAGAAGTATCACTTCGTCAAGCTCATCAAGTATTTGTGCAAATCCATCGGCATGATCACGCGTTCTTGAAAACAGGTGAGGCTGAAAGATCCCAGTTATCCTTCTGCCGGAAAAGTATTCCCTCACTGATCTGATACAAGCTTTGATTTCTTCGGGATGATGGGCATAATCATCAATATATGTCAGCCCCGGGAGATTAACCCTTATATCGAATCTCCTCTTAACTCCCCTGAAGAGGATTATTGCCTTTCGTATTTCCTCCTCAGTAACTCCGCAGTTAAGTGCAATGGCAATTGCCGCAGTCAGATTATCAATATTAACGATCCCGGGAAAGGGGAACCTAAGGTTCTCAAGCAATCCGCCAGGGGTCTTCAGGTTGAAAAGATAATAATCATCCCTGCGTTCAATATTGTAACTCCGGTAATCTGATCGCGGATCACTTCCATAGGTAAGACACCTGACATTTTCAGGGCATCTGATCATTTCCTTAATCCGGCTGTTCAGAATAAGCAGCCCACCGTTTCTTATTTTGCTGCAGAAAATATTGTATGCTTCGATCATTGTTTCATGATCGCCGTAGATATCAAGATGATCGGCATCAACTGATGTAACAACTGCCATAAGCGGCTTCAGCTGATGAAATGATCTGTCAAATTCATCAGCTTCCATCACTGTGAACCGGCCTTTCCCAAGAAGAAGATTTGTATTATAATTCAAAGAAATTCCTCCAAGGAATGCCGAACAATCGACATGAGATTGCTTCAGAAGATGGGCTGTCATGGTGGAAATTGTAGTCTTTCCATGTGTTCCTGCTACCGCAAGTGCATCAGTATCTGCTGAGATAGCTCCCAGAACTTCCGCTCTCTTGTATATTGTATAACAATTATTCCTGAAGAAACCCAGAATCCTGCTTTCTGCAGGTATTGCCGGGGTATAGATTACAAGTACTTTGTCTTTACAGGTGACATCCCTGAAAAGCGGAGGAAGGTCAGTAATTACATCATCAAATGTTATTGAACAGCCTTCTGCCAGAAGGCTTTCTGTAACACTGCTTTCCGATCTGTCATAGCCGGCAACTTCATAACCTCCGTTCCTGAAATACAAGGCTATGGCGCTCATGCCGATACCACCGATACCTACAAAATATATTCCCTCTATGTTTTTAAGATCTATCATCCTCCTGCCAGTTTCAATACCTCCGCGGCTATTTTTATGTCGGCATCCCTTAATGCCATCTTCTTTATATTCTCTGAAAGAATTGCTCTTCGGGATTTATCTGATACAAGTTTTAATGCCATATCAACAAGAATTGCAGGAGCATCCCTGTCCTCAATAAGGATGGCAGCATTTTCTCCTGAGAGTGCCCTGGCATTTCTTGTCTGGTGATCTTCTGCCACATTAGGCGAAGGGACCAGAATAACAGGTTTACCTGCGAGGCATAATTCCGAAATTGTACCTGCACCGGCCCTTGAGACAATTATATCTGCTGCCGCAAAGGCATAATCCATTCTGTTGATGAATCCGTGAACCGAAATGCTGCCGGCCTGTAACCCTGTGACTGATGATTTAATACTGTCATAATAATTCCTCCCTGTCTGCCACAGCCACTGGCAATCCGACCCGGATAATCTGTCCAGATTCATACTAAGGCTTTTATTTATAGTTCCCGCTCCGAGGGAACCTCCAAGAACAAGGATGACCGGCAGGCCGGACTGCAGACCGAAAAATGAAAGCGCTTCTTCCTTCAGGTTATCAATATTGTCGTAATTCTGACGTACCGGATTACCTGTCTTGATTATTTTCCCGGCCGGAAAATATTTTTCCATTCCGTCATAGGCAACGCATATCACTGATGCCTTTTTTGCAAGAAGTCTGTTCGTTATTCCGGCATAGCTGTTCTGTTCCTGTATAAGTGTAGGTATTCCCATCTTCCCGGCCTGCCTGAGTACCGGACCGCTGGCATAACCCCCAACACCGACTGCAACATCAGGCCGGAACTCCTGTATAATCTTCCTCGCTGCTGAAAGACTTCTGAAAAGCCTGAACAACACCGTTAGATTTTTAAAAGTAAGCCGGCGGTAAAACCCGGTAACCGGGAGTCCGGTGATCTTATATCCTGACTCCGGCACCTTTTCCATTTCCATACGGCCTTCAGCTCCCACAAAAAGGATATCGATCTCAGGATCTGCCTTCCTGAGAGCATTAGCGACAGAGATGGCGGGGAACACATGTCCTCCGGTACCTCCTCCGCTGATTATAACCTTTTTATGCCGATACTGATCCATAAATTATCTCACCTTCATCGTTTTTCTCATCTTCCGGAAGATCTTCTTTTTTAATTCTTGCATTGACTACCCTGCTGACACTCAGGATCACTCCAATGGAGAAACACATTATAATAACCGAGGACCTGCCCCAGCTCACCATCGGGAGAGTCTGCCCTGTAACCGGCAGAATACCCGTTGCCACCATCATGTTTAACATAGCCTGTGAAACTATCATCACAACAAGCCCCATAACCAGGTAAGCAGGAAAAGCCGTGTCGCATTTTTTCACTATTGTAATGCCTCTGAAAAGAAGCATCAGATATGCAAATACGAGGGGAATAGCTCCCATAAGTAAACCATACTCCTCAATTATTATCGCAAAAATGAAATCCGAATTTGACTGGGGAAGCATATTCCTCTGTATACTGTGACCCGGAGCCTTACCAAAAAGCCCTCCGGTTGAAATAGCTATTTTAGCCTGGTTAATCTGATAATCATCACCTGTATCTCCTTTCCCGGTGAAGAAAGCAATAAGCCTTTCAATCCACGTCATCACCCTGTTGTCTTCCTTTATCAGCCATAAAAACAGGGCAAAGAGTATAGTGAAAACAACAGCCAGTCCGATATATGCAAGAAGGTATTTAAGGGGTACTCCCCCGATAAATAATATTAAAATGCAGATACCGAAGACCATAATTGCCGTCGAAAGGTTTTCGGGCATTATAAGTGCACATATTACTAAAACAGGAAGCATGAAGAACTTGGTAACCAGCACAAAATCCTTAAGCTGGTGCTGATATTTGGCAAGGGTTCTGGCGAGGTATATCACAAGCGCCACTTTAGCCAGATCCGATGTCTGTATCCTGAATCCGATAAAAGGTATCTCAAGCCAGCGGGTCGCATCATTGATCCTCACCCCGAAAAAGAATGTCAGCACAAGCAATGCTGCCGATACAACGACGGCAATGCCTGCCAGTGATAAATAGATCCTGTAGGGAAGATAGTGAACAATCAGAATTATAATGAGCCCTGCCGTCAGCATCATAAGCTGACTTCTGAGAAAATAAGTTGTATTGCCGCCATGGTTCCTGAATGCCACATTTACTGATGAGCTGTATACCGCAAGGAGTGAATAAACCATAAAAATGGCTACCAGTCCCCATATAGCCCTGTCCCCCTTAAATGTTTTTGTAATCCATCCCTGCTGCATAACTGTAATAGTTAAAGATTTCTGACAGCCGCCTTGAACTGACGCCCCCTGTCTTCATAATTCATGAAAAGATCAAAACTGGCACACGCAGGAGATAATAATACCGTATCACCTTTGCTGGCAAGATAATACGCTGATCTTACGGCTTCCTCCATCGAAGTTGTCTCAACTATTGTGGGTACTTTGTCCCTGAAAGAATCCATGATCTTTTTATTGTCTTTCCCAAGGCAAACCACAGCCTTGACCTTTTGTCTGACTACCTGGAACAATTCCGAGTAATCATTCCCTTTATCAGTCCCTCCGGCAATCCATATAACATCCGTCTCCATACACTCAAGGGCATACCATGTCGAATTTACATTGGTTGCTTTTGAATCATTTATAAAATTGATCCCGCTCACCTTGAACACCGGCTCCAGTCGGTGTTCCACACCCTGGAAATCAGCCAGACTTTCCCGGATGACATCCTTGCGAATGTTAAGCACTTTACCAGCAATAGCCGCAGCCATTGAATTGTAGGTGTTATGACGTCCCTTAAGCGCCAGTTCATGAATTGTCATAAGCTTGGTTTTATTTTGGTAATCAACAATTAGTTCGTTGTTTTCTATGTATGCTGTCATGTTCTCCTTCACTATATCTGAAAATGGAAGAAGTGTCATCTTATATTCTTTTTTAGCCAGCTCTTTTTGTATTACGGGATCATCAGCCCAGTAAATTAAAAAATCCGATTTCCCCTGATTCCGGGTTATTCTGAATTTTGAATCTATATAATTCTGAAAATCATACCCATATCTGTCGAGGTGATCAGGAGTTATGTTCATCAGAATAGCTATATCGGCTTTAAACCCGAACATATCATCAAGCTGAAAGCTGCTCAGCTCGATCACATAATAATCATATGATCCGTTGGCTACCGACATTGCGAAACTGTTTCCCACATTCCCTGTCATAGCAACATTCTTTCCTGCTTTTTTAAGCATATGACTGATCAGATTGGTAACAGTTGTTTTGCCATTACTGCCGGTTACGCATATTTTAGTCCCTGTGGCATATCTGCCGGCAAACTCAATCTCAGAAATAACAGGGATGCCCCTTTCGCGGATTTTAATTATTACCGGAGCTTTTTCCTTAATGCCCGGGCTTTTTATAACTTCATCAGCTGTAAATATCTCGTTTTCATTATGCTTACCCTGCTCCCATCTAATATTATACTTATCCAGGATCTCACGGTATTTTTCTTTTATCTCGCCATAATCGGATACAAACACGTCAAATCCTTTTTTCACGGCCAGTACCGCTGAACCTGTACCACTCTCGCCTGCCCCCAGTATTACAATCTTCTTTTTCATTCAACTATCTGATCTTAAGCGTCACAATGCTTATAACTGCAAGTATTAATCCCACTATCCAGAATCGTGTAACAATTTTCGGTTCCGGATATCCTTTCTTCTGATAATGATGATGAAGGGGAGCCATAAGAAATATTCTTCTTCCCTCCCCGTATTTCCTTTTTGTCCTTTTAAACCATGATACCTGAAGCACCACCGACAGATTTTCGGCAAGAAAGATCCCGCACAGAACAGGAATAAGAAGCTCTTTTCTTATAACAATTGCAAATACTGCAATAATGCCTCCCAGTGCCAGGGAACCGGTATCTCCCATGAAAACCTGTGCCGGGAAAGAGTTGTACCAGAGGAATCCTACAGTTCCACCGATAAAGGCGCTTGCAAATATCACCAGCTCTTCTGAACCGGGAATGAACATTATGTCAAGATAATCGGCATAAATAATATTACTCGACACATAAGCAAGAATTCCCAGGGCAGTACCTATTATTGCAGATGTTCCCGTGGCAAGTCCATCAAGCCCATCTGTAATATTGGCTCCGTTCGAAACGGCAGTCAGAACGAAAATTATGACCATTATGTATACAACCCAGGTCCATGCATGCCTCCTGTCCTTATTTATGAATGGGATAAGCCAGGAATAATTAAATTCATTGTTCTTAACAAAAGGTATTGTTGTTTTTGTCGATTTTCTCTCGGTTGTTATTTCCCTTGCCGCTGAATATGTAACAGGAGATTCAGCCAGTTCTTTCCTTTCCCCGGCTGTCAGCTCAGCAAGATTGACCCTCTCGGTAATAATCACATCGTCGCTGAAGCAAAGTGTTACACCTATAACGAGACCAAGTACTATTTGTCCGAGGATCTTGAACCTTCCTGCAAGACCTTCCTTGTTTTTCCGGTATATTTTGATATAATCATCGATAAAACCTATCAGTCCGAGCCATAATGTTGTGATAAGCATGATTATAACATAAATATTATCAAGCCTGGCAAACAGGAGTGTCGGGATCACTATTGATGCAAGAATTATTATACCACCCATCGACGGTGTTCCCTGCTTGCGGTACTGACCCTCAAGACCGAGATCTCTGACAACTTCACCTGCCTGTTTTTTCTGAAGTAATTGTATGATCCTTTTCCCTATCATCAGCGATATGAAAAGGGATGTTATAACAGCTGCAGCTGATCTGAAGGAGATATAACTGAAAACACCTGCTCCGGGAACATTAAGCTTATCAAGATATTCAAACAGATAATACAGCATTCTTTTCTATTATTATTTTTCCGACAGTGCCTTTCTGAGTTCCTCCCTGTCATCGAAATGGTGCTTTACACCATTTACTTCCTGGTAAGTTTCATGACCTTTGCCGGCGACAAGGATCACATCGCCTGGAAAGGCGAGCATGACAGCAGTTTTTATAGCTTCCCTCCGGTCGCATATCCTTAGTGATCTCTTTCTCATATCAGCGGTCAGACCCGCTTCCATATCATCAAGTATCTTTTCAGGATCTTCAGTTCTCGGATTGTCCGAAGTAATTATCAGCCTGGTGCTTCCTTCAGCAGATATCGCAGCCATCTTAGGCCTTTTAGTCCGGTCGCGGTCTCCTCCGGCTCCCACAACTGTTATCAGGCTGTCATCGGTTTTCCGGATCTTGTTTAATGTGCTGATCACATTAAGAAGAGCATCAGGAGTATGGGCATAATCGACAATGCCGGTTATTCCGCCCGGGGAACGGATCACCTCAAGCCTTCCCGGGACAGAATCAAGTTCACTGAGAATTGTAAGTACCTCCATGCTGTCGGCTCCCAGGAGCACTGCAGCAGAATGTACAGCCAGAAGGTTAGAAGCATTAAAATCGCCGATAAATTTCGTCCAGACCTCTTCGCCCATTATCCTCAGGTTCATTCCCTGATAGCTTTGTTCTATTATGCCGCAACGGAAGTCGGCCATACCTCTCACTGAAAAGGTATAGTGACGTGCCTTACAGTTCTGAAGCATAACAATTCCGTTCTTATCATCAGCATTTACAAGGGCAAAAGCTGTTTCAGGCAATGAGTCGAACCAGCTTTTTTTCGCTGCCAGATACCTGTCGAATGTAAGATGGTAATCGAGATGGTCGTGTGTGAGATTAGTGAATATCCCACCTGCAAACTCCAGTCCGGCAATACGTTTCTGATCAGAAGCATGGGAACTGACCTCCATGAAAGCATAATCACACCCTGCTTTTACCATTTCGCTCATCAGCCTGTTCAGCTGAACCGGATCAGGGGTGGTATGTGTAGCCTCCATCTCTTTATCAACGATATAATTACATACAGTCGAAAAAAGCCCGCACTTATATCCCAGACCTGAAAATACCCTGAACAGCAATGTTGCAATTGTTGTCTTGCCATTGGTCCCAGTCACTCCCGTAAGCCTAAGTGATGAAGAAGGATTACCGAAAAAATTTGAGGAAACCTGTCCGAGCACCCGTGCAGAATCACCTGTTAATATCCAGGTTACTTCCGGTGAAGTACTTTCAGGAAGCTTCTCGCATATAATTGCCGAAGCTCCGGATTCAACAGCCTTTTTTATAAAATCATGACCGTCACTCTTTGACCCTTTGACGGCAACAAAGAGAGAATTTTCCGTAACTTTCCGGGAATCAAAGACTATACTCTCTATTTCACGGTTCTTCTCCCCTGAAAAGGATAAAATCTCAATGCCCTTCAATATTTTACCGAGTTCCATATTATTACATATTCATTTCAAGAGAGACTATCTGTCCTTCAAAATACTTTTCGCCATGTTCAGGGGATTGTCTGAGGACCTTCCCTTTGCCGCTGTATTTCACCCGGTAGCCCGAATTCTCCAGAAGGTACATTGCATCCCTGAGGCTCATTCCCCTGACATCAGGAACCATTCCCCTGCTGATATTTACTCCGGTAAAAGTTATTGTATCCCCGCTTTCCCTTGTTTTGATCCATTCATCCTTTGCGTTCTTACGAACCCTTACGTTAAGTTCACCAAGGACTTTGTTTATATCATCCCTGAATCCGTTGCCGGCCTCGGGAGCATGAAGCAATGCAGTACGTTCTTCTTCAGGATCTCTGAAATCCCTGAAGAAATTTGTTGCATAAATCCTGTCAGATATCTCCCTGAATACAGTGCCGGCCACCTGATTACCATAGTATACACCATTTGAGGGTGCATTTACGACAACTATGCATGAATAGAGTGGATTTTCGGCAGGAAAATAGCCAACAAAGGATGCCTGGTATGAGACCCCCGATCCTGAATCGTATCCTCTTTTCCCCTTTGCAATCTGGGCAGTGCCTGTTTTCCCGGCAATATTATAATTTGCATTCCGGAGGTTTGTCGCAGTGCCATGCTCAACGACCCCTTCCATCATTTTTTTTGCTTTTCTTATTGTAGATCCGGAGGCAATTGAGTTGACGATGACATCGGTATTAAATCTCCTTATAACAGTACCATTGCGGGCTATTGCAGTTACAAACCGGGGCTTCATCATTTTTCCGTTATTTGCAACTGCATTATAAAATGTAAGTATCTGCAGCGGTGTCATCTGTACTTCATAGCCATGCGACATCATTGGAAGAGAAATGCCTGACCAAAACTTATCGCCCGGGTACCTTATCAGAGGTTCTCCTTCTCCCTTGATCTGCAGGTCAAGTTTTTCATTAAGCTTCATTGCACAAAGCCGGTTAACAAAATCTTTCGGGCGGTCTCCGTATAACCCGGTAATAAGTTTTGAAGTACCGACATTCGATGATTTTTCAAATACCTGTTTGACAGTCAGCCTGCCATAACCATCCTCTTTTGTGTCACGTATGATCTTGTTATAAAATTTCACACTTCCCGAACCAGTATCAACAATATCTCCTGTATCAATAATACCCTCTTCGAGAGCAGCCATCAATACCGGAAGCTTAAATGTGGATCCCGGTTCCGTACTCTCCCCTACCGCATAATTATAGCTTTCATAGTATCTTCCTTCAGGTCCTATTTCCAGGTTAGCAATAGCCCTTATATCACCTGTAGCTACCTCCATTACAACGGCACATCCATGATGTGCGTTATGCTTTCTCAGTTGATTTGCAAGAGCGGTTGATGCCACATCCTGAAGGTCAATATCAATTGTTGTCACCACATCGTTCCCGTCGCGCGAATCAATAGTCCCCGCAGCATCAACTGTTATCCAGTCGCCTCCCGTAAGGCGTTGCTTGACAGCCATCCCGTTCTTACCGGCAAGATCTTTATTAAATGACCCTTCAATGCCAACCCTTGTGCCCGCTTCACCCAGACTTAGATATCCTATAGTTCTTGCAGCAAGCTCATTGTTGGGACGGATCCTCACGTTCTCTGCCTGAGCCATTAATCCGCCCTTATACTGTCCTTCCCTGAAGATCGGAAGCTCCTTGAGCTTTTTAAGAGTTTCATAATCAACTTTCCTTTTAATAAGAAAATAACGGTCGCCTCTTTTCCTTGCATCAGTAATTGCAGTTTTCCAGCCTGCAGCTGACCTTACACCGAGGTGTTTTGCGAGACCGGCCGACAGACCATTAATACCATTTGACCATGTCTGCTGTGACATTCCTGTACTCCTTGTATCCATGTAAACTGTATAGAAAGGGACTGAACTGGCCAGCAAACGTCCGTCATGAGTAAGGATATCTCCTCTGTCGGCAGGCACCTCGGTGGTCTGAAATACATATTTTTCTCCCATAGCCGACCATTTACCATGCTCTACAGTCTGGAGAATGAGAATACGTGTAAAGATGGCCAGTGCAGCAAGTGCCAGCACAAAATAAAGAATACCTCCCCGGAATACTATTTCGTCTCTTACTGTCATAATCCCTAATTATCGACAAGCAGCTTGAACGCAGGAGTTTCAAGCTCCTCCAGTCCAAGACCTTTCTCCTTTACAAGCTTATTTACTTCCGATTGTCTGCTGACATACATAAGGTCTGCCGAAGTTGACAGCGATTCAGCTCTCAGCTCCCTCACCTCCCTCTGCATCCTGTTCATATCCCGTGTTATCTTTTCCGCATGGAACCTGTTTGCTATATATACTGATGCCAGAAAGGTTAAAAGCATTATATACCATATATTCTTCAGAATGATCTTTGATGTTATCCCTCCGCTGAGAATCTCCCTCAGGATGCTGCCCGTGGAGATCTTTTTTCCGTTTTCAGATTCGTCCTTTATCATGCTTCAGATCTTTTCAGCGATTCGCAATCTCGCGCTTCTTGCCCTGCTGTTCGCGGCAATCTCATCATCCCCGGGTGTTATACCCTTCTTATTCAGCACTCTGAAAGGCACTTCGGGATTGCCGTAAAAATCTTTCTTCTCAATTCCTTCAAAATTCCCTGAACGCATAAAGTTCTTGACAAGCCTGTCTTCGAGAGAGTGATAAGTGATTACAACAAGACGGCCACCGTTGTTTAGCATTTCAAGAGACTGAATAAGCATTTCCTTCAGATTCTCAATCTCGTGGTTGACAGCTATTCTAAGAGCCTGAAACACCTTCGCATAGAATTTATGTTCCTGCCTTGCAGGAACCAGGGATCTGATTGCAGAAACAAGATCACCTGTCCGGAGAATTGGTTTTGTTGTTGCTGAAGAAACAATTTTTCTTGCAATAGCCCTTGAATTTGTAAGCTCCCCATATTCAAACAATATATCTGCAAGAGCTGACTCATCGGATTTACTTATAATATCTGCCGCGGTAGTGCCGCCATCCCTGTTCATTCTCATATCAAGGGGTGCATCGAACCTGAAGGAGAATCCCCGCTCAGGCTCATCAAACTGATGAAATGAAACTCCCAGATCGGCAATAAGTCCATCAATGGAACCTATGCCATTAAATTTAAGATTGTTCCTGAGGAACCTGAAGTTCTGGTTAAGAAAGATGAACCGGCTGTCGCCGGGGATATTCACAGCAGCATCTTCATCCTGATCAAAAGCTATAAGCTTTCCTGTCGTTAAGCGGTTGAGAATCTCCCTTGAATGGCCTCCCCCCCCGAATGTTACATCAACATATATGCCGTCAGGGCGTATATTCAGCCCTTCAATACACTTATCCGGCATTGCAGGTATGTGATAGACCATTGTTAATCAGAATCATTAATGTCACCAAGAAACTCTTCTGTCTGATTCGCAAGTTCTTCAGGAGTCAGATCGGTTGTATGATAATTCTCCGCTGCCCAGATCTCAATCTTTCCATCCTGTCCGAGAAGAACAACATCCCTGTCAGCACCGATAAGGTCGAGAAGCCTTCTCGGGACCAGAAAACGATTACTGCTGTCAAGATCCAGCTTATCAGTACCTTTGTAAAAATTCCTCAGAAAATTGCTGTGTTGACGGTTATAAGGATTTACTTTTTTCCTTATCTTTTCAACCTGACGGTTCCAGTCATCAGCTGAATAAAGAGCCAGACAGTTAACGAAAATATCTTTACGCACTATTAAATGATCACGGCTATCAACAGGCAATTGCTTAATAAAATCCATCGGAAGAATGATCCTTCCCTTGGCATCAACCTTGCAAAAATTTTCACCGATAAAGGTGGCCATGACTTTCTTGTTTTCAATCAGGATGCTAAAGTAATCAAAAATTCTCCACTTTTCTCCACTTTCCTCCACTTTTTTAATTTCATATGTTAATAACTTTTATGAAACACATCGGGGAGCCTCATAAATGCTGAAAGCCAGCATCGAAAAAAGTTATTAACAATGGTTAGAATAAAATCTGTCATAAGTAGTTTTCGTTATTAAAATATTATTTAAGCTGGCGGCTAATTGCAAAAGCGGGGAGCGACCTGTATTTAATCGCCTGATATTGAAAATTTGATAATTTTACATGACTTATACTAATTAAAATGGATGGACCTTCTGACAAAGATGCTGTATTTCAGATTGATGTAGAGAAAGTACTTAAATCGAAAAATCCCTCACTGGCAAAAACGATTCCTTCTTTCCTTATAAATTACCTTAAAAGGATAGTACATCAGGATGAGATCAATGAGCTTATCAGGATTAACAGCCATCTTAAGGACGCTGAATTCGTTAAAGCCACTCTGGAATACATGAAAACAACATACAGGGTATCCGGAGTTGAGAATATTCCGTCATCCGGAAGATATATATTCGTTTCAAATCACCCTCTGGGTGGACTGGACGGCCTTGTATTCATGAATGAATTATCGAAATATTACACAGAGATCAGGTTTCCGGTAAATGATATTCTGATGAATATTAAAAATATGGCGGGGCTGTTCCTGCCGATAAATAAGCATGGAGGCCAGGCCAGAGAGGCCATAAAACAGCTCGAAGATGTATATGCATCAGACTGTCAGGTACTTTACTTTCCCGCCGGATTATGTTCGCGCAAAAAAAATGGGATCATTATGGATCTTACCTGGCAGAAAAGCTTTATTACAAAAGCCTTACAGCATAAAAGAGACGTTGTACCGGCCTATTTTTCGGGAAGGAACTCAAATTTTTTCTATAACCTGGCTAATATCAGGTCATTTCTGCGAATAAAGGCAAACATTGAAATGTTATATCTTCCCGATGAAATGTTCAGACAGAAAGGTAAGGACCTGTCACTTGTTTTCGGAACTGCTATCCCATGGCAGACTTTTGACAATTCAAAATCGCCTTTTGAGTGGGCCGCATGGGTAAAATCCAGGACTTACGAACTGGAATCACTGATACCCCGGTAAAACGGAATAAAAAAAATTATAAATTGCAAAGTTTTTTTTCGCCCGGTCAGATTTAACCCAACAATAAAAGATGGAACCTGTTGTAGAACGTTTACCCCTTGATCAGATACTTGCAGAGCTTACAAAAGAAAGGTTCCTCCGAAAAACAAACAATGCCAGTAACGAGGTTTATGTTTTTGACAATAACAGCTCGCCCGTACTTATGCACGAAGTCGGCAGAGTGAGGGAGATAACATTCCGGCATGCCGGCGGAGGTACCGGGCATTCAATCGACATTGATAAATTTGATACTGCCCAGGATGATCCCCAGAAACAATTGATCGTCTGGGATCCTGAAAATAAGGAGATTGTCGGCGGTTACAGGTTTTACTTTCCTCCGAAGGGTTGTACAAATTGTGATATAACGAAGCTAGCATCCTCTGATTATTTCAATTTCTCATCAAAATTCCTTAAAAAGTATTACCCGCATATGATGGAACTGGGGCGGTCATTTGTGCTTCCGGAATATCAGTCCAGAACAATGGGAAGAAAAAGCCTTTATGCTCTTGACAACCTGTGGGACGGTCTTGGTGCTCTCTTTGTTGAAAATCATCATATCAAGTACCTTTTCGGGAAAGTAACAATGTACACTCATTTCAACCAGAATGCCAGGAACATGATCCTCTATTTTCTGAAAAAACATTTTGATGATCCCGACAGCCTTGTCACACCTGTTGATCCTGCAAAAATTGATATTCATGAAGATGAAATGAAGAAGGTTTTCACCGGCCGGCGGTATAAGGACAATTATAAGATCCTGTCAACGGAAGTCAGAAAGCTTGGAGAATCAATTCCTCCGCTTATAAATGCCTATATGAACCTTTCACCAACGATGCGCACTTTCGGAACATTTATTAATCACAAGTTTGGTGATGTCGAGGAAACAGGTATTATGATAACCCTGAGGGATATTTATGTTGAAAAGATCAACAGGCATCTGGCCTCATACAAGAAGGATTTTATGATAACCTGGTTCTCGCGTGGTAATCAGTAAGCTCTTCCTTTTCTTCCTTCAAAATAATTTATAAAAGACTGGTCAGCGACTTTATTACCTCCGGGTGTCGGATAATTTCCTGTAAAATACCAGTCACCTGTATGCCCCGGACAGGCTGTATGAAGTCCTTCAATTGACTGAAAAACAATTTCAACTTCGGCTTTTATTTCCTCTGTTCTAAGCATAGAGGCTATTTTGCGGGAAATCTCATCAGTAGAGAAGGGCTTATACACTTCCCTTACAAGGTTCCGTATTTCTGGGGCAGGTTTCTGCAGTTCGGTTTTAGCATCCTCATAAATCTGTCCGATAAGCTGTCCCCTGCCTGACTCCGTCAGTAATTCAACTGCCGCCCTGAAGGCAATAAGATCTCCCAGCCTGGCCATATCAATTCCATAACAATCGGGGTATCTTAGCTGAGGTGATGAAGACACGATAACTATCTTTTTCGGATCAAGCCTGTCCAGTATCTTTATGATACTAAGCTTAAGCGTTGTTCCCCTGACAATTGAATCGTCAATAACAACCAGGGTATCAATGCCCCGCCTTACCACGCCGTATGTAACATCATATACATGTTCCACAAGGTCATCCCGTGCAGAATCCTGGGTAATAAATGTTCTGAGCTTGACATCCTTGACTGCAATTTTTTCAACTCTCGGCCTGTGATTTATTATCTCCGAAAGCTGTTCTTTTGTAAGAGTATTCCCATTTTGTGCGATGGCATCGATCTTCGACTGGTTCAGATAATCTTCCAGGCCTTTTATTAGTCCGTAAAAGGCGCTTTCCGCAGTATTTGGGATATAGGAGAATACTGTATTGTCTGTATCATAATTTACAGCTTTCAGAACAGGATGGGTCAGCAGTTCTCCAAGCTTCTTTCTTTCACGGTAAATATCCTTATCGGTACCTCTTGAAAAATAAATACGCTCAAATGAGCATTTACGCTGTTCTGCTTCCTCTTTTATCGTTTCGATAGTGACAGTACCTTCAGATTTAATTATTATTGCATTACCTGGAGGAAGTTCATTTACATTATCTGTTCTTACATTGAAAATAGTCTGAATAACAGGTCGTTCTGAAGCAACAACAACAACTTCATCATCTGTATAATAAAATGCCGGTCTTATTCCGGCCGGGTCTCTTACAACGAAAGCATCACCGTGACCCGTCATGCCGGCCATTGCATAGCCTCCGTCCCAGTTACGGCTTGCTTTCTGAAGTACGGTAACCATGTTGATATTCCTCTCAACCATCGGGGAAACCTCTTTTTTTGAATATCCCTGTTCCCTGTAATACCTGAACAGTCTGTCATGTTCTTCATCGAGGCGGTGACCTATGTTTTCCAGAATAGTGACAGTGTCGGAATAATCCACAGGATTCTGGCCCAGATCCACAAGGTTATTGAAAACCTCACTGACATTCGTAAGGTTAAAATTACCGGCCATTACAAGGTTTCTCGACCTCCAGTTATTTTCACGGCTTACGGGATGAACATAATCTATCTTGTAATTACCATAAGTTCCGTACCTTAGATGTCCCAGGTATATATCACAGATGAACGGGACCTTCTCTTTTATCAGATCCGCATCTGAAGATATTTTATCATCTGCGATAATTGATTTTTCAATTCCGTCATAGATGATCCCGAAGATCTCCTTAATGGGATCTGCATTATTTGATCTCTGTCTGAAAATATACTGGTTCCCGGGTGCCACATTCAGCTTGATACCGGCAATTCCTGCTCCGTCCTGGCCCCTGTTATGCTGCTTCTCCATCATCAGGTACATCTTCCTCAGCCCATAACTCCAGGTTCCGTATTTATCAATAAAGTAACTTAACGGCTTGCGTAGTCTGAGTAACGCAATACCGCATTCGTGTTTAATACTTTCGCTCATGATTAATCCTGGGTCAATCCCGGGTAATTGATGACTGCCGGAACATGATATGCATTCGGGAAAACTTTCCGGATAGCCATAAGATCTTTATAAAGCTCGGTTTTTGTTCTGTAGTCACCTGCTCTTATCATAAAATAACCTGGCTCCTGATACTGAGCATAGGAAACTATATCCGGGAATTTATTTATGAATTCCGCCCTGGCTCTTGCTGATTCCTCGCGGGCGTTCCTTACAGAACTGTAGTAAATCTGTATCCTGAAGCCCTGAATACCCCTTGAGCCTTCCATAGTTCTGAGCCTTCCGTTTGCCAGGACCGAGCGGTTTATAAGTGAATCTATACCCCTGTCCTGAACAATAGTAAGAGTTCCGCAGTTCTTTTCATCAGGCCGCTTCATCAGATCAGCGGTCTTCAAATATCCCTGAGACCTGCAGAATCCTGCTGTTATAAGCAGTATTATAAGTGTTGTAAAAATATTTCTGATCATCCTGTAAAATCTTCTATTCAAGTGCCTCTGCCAGTTCATCAGTCATCTCCAGGTTATGATAAACGTTCTGTATATCGTCATCATCTTCAAGGGCTTCTATGAATTTCATGACTTTTTTTGCCGATTCCAGATCGAGCTTTTTTGTATCATTTGGTACTCTTTGTAACTTTGACTCTTCAGGTTCGATACCCAATTCACTTAATTTCCTGCTTACATTCCCGAAATCCTCCTTTGGACAGGTTATTGTAATTGTTTCCTCATCAACCTCAAAATCCTCAGCTCCGGCATCTATCATTGCAAGCTCAAGATCATCAAGATTAAGATCTTTTTCCCTTGGTATTGTAAAAATACCCTTCCTGTCGAAAACATAACTAAGCGAGCCGTTTGTTCCAAGGTTGCCGCCATACTTATTGAAAGCCGATCTTATTGATGCAACAGTCCTGTTGTTATTATCTGTCAGACATTCAACAAAAACTGCAATTCCGTGAGGAGCATAGCCTTCCAAAGTGGTTTCAATATAGCTTACTGAATCAGAGCCGACAGCTTTTTTAATTGCCCTGTCAATATTGTCTTTTGGCATATTGGCCCCCTTGGCATTCTGGATTGCAAGTCTCAACCTTGAATTGGAATCAGGATCACCTCCTCCTTCTCTTGCCGAGATAATTATCTCCTTTATGATCTTCGTGAAGATCTTTCCGCGTTTGGCATCAGCAGCACCTTTCTTTCTCTTGATTGTTGACCATTTACTGTGACCTGACATACAATATGTTTTAAAGATGTTAGATTGCAAAATTAAATATTTCTTTAATACATCATTCACGTTAACTACTTTTGTGTCGAATTTTGAAATAAGGGAGGGGTTTGATGGTTCGAAGGTTCGGAGGTTCGACGGCATGGCTGGCAGATGTGCAAACGATCAAACGATCGAACGGACAAACTTAATGTAATTATAGATACTGTGAATTCTAATAAGTTTTATATCGAAACCTACGGCTGTCAGATGAATATAGCTGACAGTGAGGTTATTGCATCCGTAATGACGGAAAATGGATTCAACATGGTTCAGGATATCACTCAGGCCGGAATAATCCTGATTAATACCTGCTCGATACGTGAAAATGCGGAACAGAAGATCTGGAACAGGCTGAAGGAGCTCAGAAATTTTAAAAAGAAAAACAGGAAATTAATAGTCGGGCTGACGGGATGCATGGCTGAAAGGCTTAAGGAGGAATTGCTCAGCAGGGAACAGATCATTGATATTATTGCCGGCCCTGATGCTTACAGAGATCTTCCGTCACTTGCAAAAGAGGCTGTAAATGGCAGGAAAGCGGTTAATGTTAAGCTCTCCCGATGTGAAACTTATTCCGATATCTTCCCACTGCACAAGGAATCCGGTGGCATCAGTGCTTTTATTTCAATAATGAGAGGTTGCAACAACATGTGCTCATATTGCGTGGTACCCTATGTCAGAGGTGCAGAAAGGAGCCGCGATCCTGAGTCAATTCTGAAAGAAGCCGGAACTCTTGTAAAAAAGGGATTTAAGGAAATCACACTTCTCGGCCAGAACGTTGACTCATATAAATACAACTCCGGTGATCATACTACTGATTTTCATCACCTTATTGAAATGGTGGCCCGGATAGACAGTTCAATACGGATCCGCTTTACGACATCACATCCAAAAGATATCTCCGAAGAATTATTAAAAACAATAGCACGTTACGAAAATATCTGCAAACATATTCATCTGCCTGCCCAGAGCGGCAGCAGCCGGATCCTGAAACTCATGAACCGTGATTATACAAGAGAGGATTATATGTCAAGGATTGAGGCGATAAGGAACATTCTGCCCGGATGCTCCGTTTCCACAGATATTATTACAGGATTCTGCACAGAGACTGAAGAGGATCATGAAGAAACATTTTCTCTCATGGAATGGGCCGGATTCGATTTTGCTTATATGTTCAAATACAGCGAAAGGCCGGGGACGAGGGCAGCAAGAAGACTGAAAGATGATGTGCCTGAAGAGATAAAAATCAAAAGACTGAATGAAATAATCAAACTGCAGAATTCTCTGTCGGAAAAATCTAAAAGAAATGATGTTGGCAAAGTTTTTGAAGTACTTTCCGAAGGCTTCTCAAAGAGATCCGAAGATTTTCTGACCGGAAGAACATCACAGAATAAGGTTGTTGTATTTCCGAAAGAGGACAAAAAGAAAGGTGATTATGTAAGAGTGATTATAGAGGGATGTACATCTGCAACTCTGAAAGGTAAAATGATTTAATTATTAAAAGTTGTAATTAACAGGTTTTCAGATTAAATTGCATTTATTTATTAAATCATGAAGATTGAACTCCGTTACATATTTCTTTTACTGACAGCTTTTATTGCATCACTGCCCCTCTCAGGACAGAAGGCTAATAAAAAGGTAACAATTTCCGGCATTGTTGTTGACGGGAAAAGAAATCCTGTGCCAAATGCTTTCATAACAATTGACGGGAAAGTCAGCAACAGCGTCACCGACCACCAGGGATATTATAAAATAAAGGTATCACCGGATGCAGAGAAAATAGGATTTTCAACAATATGGTCAGAAGGGAATGAAGAATTAATTGACGGAAGAACTACTATCAACCACACCTTAAACATGCCTGTCAGTAAAAAGGAACTTCCGGTAAATAATTCTTCAGTCAATGAAATATCTGATGCGTCATCCCCGGTAAGCAACAGTAAAGATCTGAACAAAAATTACTCCTCATTTAAAACGATCTATGAACTGATTCAAAATGAATTTCCAACTATTTTAGTCCAGGGAAAATCAATCAGAATTCCGGGTTCTGTATCACTCAAGCTGAGTACCGAACCACTTTTCATTGTTGACGGAATTGAGGCAACATCTATTGATAACATTATTCCGGGGACAATAAGTTCGATTCAGGTACTGAAAGGAAGTTCTGCTTCTATTTACGGTATGAAAGGTGCAAACGGAGTAATTCTTATTAACTTAACAGGGTCAAAAGATAACAATAATGTAAATAAATAAAAAGATGAAGTACAAAATTTTAGTGGCAATAGTAATCTCGCTTGTTATATGTCCGGTCCTTTCCGCTCAGAAAGAGGCGAAAAAAATTTTTGTGACAGGTGTTGTGAAGGATGCAGATAATAATCCGGTGGAAGGTGCAACTATTCTTATCGATAATAAATTTACAAATAAGTCTACTGACAACAAAGGCTTTTTCAGGGTGAAGGTTAGGAGAAATGCTGAAGTGATTTCAGTTGTCACACTTGAAAAAGGCATAGGTGAAGCTCTTATTGACGGAGAAAATTTACTGAATATCACTCTCAGACCGGGGACGGGTCCGTCACGGTCGGGGAATGCTGATATTCCCGATGGAGAGGAAAGGGTAGATATCGGTTATGGATCAATAAGAAAGAAAGATCTTACAACCCCTGTAAACAGGCTGGATGTCAGAAATTCAAGGTATGCAACCTATACAAATATTTATGAAATGCTTAAGGGAGCTGTGCCGGGGGTACAGGTATCGGGGACCAAAATCACGATTCAGGGGGCGAGCTCTTTTAACCTCAGCACTGAACCTCTTTTCGTTGTTGACGGGAATCAGGTCAACACAATAAGTGATATACCACCCTCACAGGTTGAGTCTGTTGAAGTCCTGAAAGGAGCTTCTGCCTCAATCTATGGGACCAGAGGTGCAAACGGAGTAATCCTTATTAAGCTGATAGGTGCAAATACCAGAAGATAAGATCAGTTCTTCTTCCTTTCCCTTAAATCGATCATAAGCTCCTGAAGCTGTTTTTCCGATATTGCAGAAGGTGTATCAAGCATTACATCTCTGCCGGAATTATTTTTCGGGAAGGCAATGAAATCACGTATTGAATCCTGACCTCCGAACATAGCTACCATCCGGTCAAAGCCAAATGCTATTCCTCCGTGAGGTGGTGCCCCGTATTTAAAAGCATTCATGAGAAATCCGAATTGAGCAATAGCTTCGTCATCGGAAAATCCCAGCACCCTGAACATAAGCTTCTGCAGTGAAGAATCATGTATCCTGACTGATCCTCCACCGATTTCAACTCCGTTAATTACAAGATCATAAGCATTTGCACGAACTTTCCCCGGATCGGTTTCCATCAGGGGAATATCTTCAGGCTTTGGTGATGTGAAAGGATGATGCATGGCAAAAAAACGCTTTTCCTCCTCATTCCATTCAAGTAAAGGAAAATCAACAACCCATAAGGGTATAAACATACCCTGGTTCCTCAGACCCAGTCTGGTACCCATTTCCAGCCTTAATTCTGACAGAGCTGACAGGGTTTTCATCTTTTCACCGGCCATTACAAGGATAAGGTCACCCCGGCTGGCTTTCATCACTTCAGCCCAGCCCATAAGATCTTCCTGAGAGTAGAACTTATCAACTGATGATTTCACCGAACCATCAGATCCATATCTTGAATAGATGAGACCTGA
>CAZWUB010000006.1:59042-60541 GCA_964637415.1 uncultured Rikenellaceae bacterium | reverse complement strand
TTTCTGATGGCGAATTTTTATAATGAGGAAATTAATGATGTGATTACCCGGTTAAATTCCGAAATGACCACCGGGCTTACCGAAGATGAAGTAAAAAAGAGAATTGAGCAATACGGTTATAACCAGCTGGCATCAAAGCGGAGGAAGACATTTTTTTCGATGTTCTTTGAGCAGTTTAAGAGCTTTATGATAATCATTCTTCTGATTGCCGCTATTATTTCAGGTGTTGTAGGTATTTATCATGGAGAAGGATTACTGGATACTTTCGTCATTCTCGGTATTCTTATTGTAAATGCATTCATTGGTGCCTTTCAGGAGAGAAAAGCTGAATCTTCCCTGGAGGCTCTGAAGAATATGGCTGCTCCGATCACAAAAGTATTACGTTCAGGTGAGATTATTGAAATTCATACAAGGGAACTGGTCCCGGGCGATATTGTAATACTTGAGACAGGTGCGGTAATACCTGCTGATCTTCGACTGACAGAAGCTGTAAATTTAAAAATACAGGAGGCATCCCTGACAGGAGAATCTGTACCTGTCGATAAAAAAACCGAAGCTTTAAAAGGTGAAGATATTGCACTTGGCGACCGGATCAATATGGCATTTTCCACAGGTATGGTAACCTATGGCCGGGGACGGGGTGTGGTAATCGGAACCGGAATGAACACGGAAGTTGGTAAGATAGCTGATATGCTCCAGCAGGCTGTTGAAACCGAGACCCCGATGAGCCGTCGATTGAGCCATCTGGGAAAGGTCCTTGGCATTGCAGCCCTGGCAATATGTACCGTGATCTTTCTTGTAGGAATCCTTTACGGGAATTCGATCCTCGACATGTTCATGACTGCAGTGAGTCTCGCTGTAGCTGCAATACCTGAAGGCTTGCCTGCCGTTTCGACTATTGTTCTTGCTATCGGTGTTCAGCGAATGGTTAAGAAGAATGCAATAATCCGTACTCTTCCTTCGGTTGAAACCCTTGGCAGTGCAACAGTGATCTGCTCAGACAAAACCGGTACACTGACACAGAATAAAATGACTGTCGTTGCCGCTTATGTAAATCATAAGAAAGATTTTATAAACAGAGCAGCTCCGGCCACTCTGCTGAATGATGAAGAGAACAGATTACTTTCAATTTCAGTCCTGTGTGCCGATGCACAGCTCAGGATCAAAGGTGACGGTAAGATAGAGTATACCGGAGACCCTACAGAAACAGCGCTTCTTGAGTTCGGTGTTTTATATAATGTTTACAAGGATAAGCTCGAAAAACAATATCCACGTGTTGCGGAAATACCTTTTGATTCCGAAAGAAAAAGGATGACAACCGTAAACAGGATGGCTGAAAAGAGCACCAGGGTGAATGTCAAGGGTGGTCTGGATGAAGTTCTGAGCGTTTGTGACAGGATAATTATTAAAGGTGAAATACGGTCAATTACAGAGCAGGACATTACACTGATAAGGCAGAATAATGTAGAGATGGCGGATTCAGCACTGCGTGTCCTGGC
>CAZWUB010000006.1:50643-58942 GCA_964637415.1 uncultured Rikenellaceae bacterium | reverse complement strand
GATGTTGCCATTACAGGAGCCGAACTTGAAAAAATCAGCGAGGAAGATTTCGCTGAAAATGTTACAAAATATTCAGTTTATGCAAGAGTTGCACCTGAACACAAGGTAAGGATCGTTAAGGCCTGGCAGGCACATAAGGAGGTTGTTGCAATGACCGGAGATGGCGTTAATGATGCGCCGGCCCTTAAACAGGCGGATATCGGTGCCGCAATGGGGATAGTAGGTACAGATGTGGCGAAAGGTGCAGCCGACATGGTGCTCACAGATGATAATTTTGCCACTATCGTTTCGGCTGTTGAAGAAGGAAGACGGATTTATGATAATATCCTCAAGGCTATCCAGTTCCTCATTTCATGTAATGTAGGAGAAATCTTCCTTCTGCTGGTAACTTCAGTTTTCAATCTTGGAACACCTTTATTACCAATTCATATACTCTGGGTAAATCTTGTAACGGACAGTCTTCCTGCACTTGCACTCAGTGTCGACCCTGCCGAAGCCGATGTTATGAAAAGAAAACCCCGGAGGACAAAGAGAGGGTTCATGACAAACGGCATGGTATGGAGGATAATTTATCAGGGGATCATGATCGGAGGTATTCCGCTTGCAGCATTTATTATAGGTTTGCGTGAACAGAATGTTGTACTGGGGCAGACAATGGCATTTGCAACCCTGATGTTTGTCCAGCTCGTTCATGTCAGGAACATCCACTCAACAACGAAATTATCGCTTGCAACAAATCCGATGAACAACAAACCACTAATCGGCGCAATACTGATATCTGCTGCAATGGCTGTTGTTGTGCTGCTTGTTCCCCCGATACGTGATGCTTTCAGGCTGACTGCAATGGACGGAAAACACTGGATCATTGTACTTGCAATGTCACTTATTCCGATACTTGTAGTTGATCTTTTCAAATTATTCAGGATCAACACCACAAGGGAAGAAAAAAATGAAATAATGGGGCTGGAAAATTAAGAAATGAAACAGGTACTGAAATATACAGGATATGTTCTGGTAGTCCTGACAATCGCTTACCTTATCTGGCAGTTCAATTACATAATTGTCTGGGTTCTTATTGCTGCAATGCTTTCGTTTATAGGTGCACCGCTGGTTCGTTTCTTCGACAGGATCCATATCAGGAAACTTAAGATGCCCCGTCCTCTTAGTGCATTACTTACCTTGCTTATAATAGTTATAACCGGTGCAGCATTTGTTGCAGTTTTCGTTCCTCTTATAATTAAACAGGCTGAAGCAATTTCTGCTATCGACGTCAATCTGCTGAATCTTAGTCTTGAAAAGCCATTACAATGGCTTGATGAGCAGCTGAGGGTTCTCGGCGCTATTCCGGACGGACAAACATTTCAGGAATTTGTTGTGGTTAAAATTAAATCGGTTGTCAATATAGGAAGCGTTGGAGCAATAATAGGGAAATTTGTTAGTGTGGCAGGAAGTCTTTTCATAGGTCTCTTTTCGATAATCTTCATTACTTTCTTTTTCCTGAAAGATGAAAACCTCTTCGAGGAGAGTCTCCTTCTTTTTATTCCCGAAAAGCATCATGATGCAACAAAGAACGTTGTTCGTGAGTCCAAGACTCTTCTGATACGATATTACCTCGGAGTCCTTCTGGAAGTATTCGGAGTGATGACGCTTATCACACTATCGCTCAAAATATTCGGAGTTAATAATGCTTTACTTATAGGATTTTTTGGCGGTATAATGAATATCATCCCTTATCTGGGTCCGCTGATAGGAGGGGCAATCGGGATAACCCTCGGGGTCATCTCAACACTTGCCGGTGGTTCATACAATGAATTATTGCCTGTCACATTAAAGCTTCTCGGGACTTTCGCAGTTGTAAACTTCATTGATAACAATATACTTGTTCCCACAATATATTCGAAGAGTGTCAAATCGCATCCTCTTGAGATCTTTCTGATCATAATTATAGGAGGAGGAATTGCAGGTATTGTGGGGATGTTATTTGCCGTCCCTGCTTATACTCTTCTCAGGGTAATAGCCAGAGAATTTTTCCAGCAGTTCAGGGTAGTGCAGAAATTAACACAGCCGATAGAAAAGACTGATGAGGATTAATATAAAATGCTGAATAAAATGAGATTAATAAGGAATTTTTCTGCTTATCAGGTATTGTCCCTTGTGACAATTCTGTTTTTTATGACCTCATGCAATAATGAGAAAAAGAATACCAATGCCGAAAAGCTGGGCTTCTCTTCCGGAACTAAAGTTCTTCTGATGCATTGTGATGATGCCGGTATGTGTGATGAAGCCAATATAGCCGTGCGCAATTATTTTGAAACAGGCGATATTCAATCTGCTGCAGTAATGGTACCCTGTCCCTATGCCGAAGAAATTATTCTGTGGGCAAAGACACAGGATTCACCTGATCTCGGGGTTCATCTGACCCTCACAAGTGAGTGGAAAACCTGGCGCTGGGGACCGGTTGCAGATACTTTGAAAGTTCCGGGACTTGTAGATCCTGAAGGAAAGATGTGGCATGATGTTCCGGATGTACTTATGCATGCAACTGCCGGAGAAGTTGAGACAGAAGTAAGAGCTCAGATTGATAAAGTTCTCGGAATGGGATTCAGACCAACCCATATCGACACTCATATGGGTACTCTTTACGGATCGGTTGATTACCTGAAAGTTTTTCTTAAAATTGCTGAAGAGTATAACCTGCCTGCAAATGCAATTGACCTTTCAGATCCGGCCATAGCAGATAATTTCAGGAAGGAGGGTTATCCCATCACGGTCGAAGTGGTCGATCTGCTTAACGGTTATCCTCTGCCGAAACTCGATAATTTTTCAAGTGTTCCAAACGGAAAAACATATGAGGAAAAGCGGGATAATTTCTTTGCTTTGGTATCTTCACTTAAACCCGGACTTACAGAGATCATTTTTCATCCTTCCGTCGAAACAGATAATCTGAAAACAATAACAAACTCCTGGCAGCAGCGTGTATGGGAGGCTGAATTATTCTCGGATCCGGTTGTAAAGAAATATTTTGAGGATAACGAGGTTATACTAACGACCTGGAAAGAAATAATGGAAAGGCACCGGGGAAATGCTGAAAAACAGAAAAGGCCTGTATAAGACAAGCCTTTTCTTTCTGAAATTATTTTTAAAGCATATTACCATCCGGGGTTCTGACCAAGATCCGGATTTTTAACCAAATCGTTGGCAGGGACCGGATAAAAGTAAAGTTTATCGTGCCAGGTCCTTATCTGATCTTTCATAAAGACAAGTGACTGTGTGACATCATCCAGCTGAACATTGTTGGTAGCTCCATTTGCCAGCTTTTCTCCCACATACAAATAGAAAACACCTGGTTCTTTAACAGGGTTCAGATTTTTGGTAAAACAGACATCCAGTTTGCCGTCGTTGTCCATGTCATAAGGCACATCAAGTTCAGGTATATATATACCATCCCACAATTTTGTAACCAGATCACCCACTTTCCAGCGGCATATATCCGGCCATGAAAACCCTTCAAATGATAATTCAACAGCTCGTTCGCGTCTTATTTCCAGGATTTCAGGATTAGTGACTTCCGGGAAGAATCTTTCCTGCAAATACGGATCGGCAACAGTGGGTTTAGTATTCAATCCACCGGTGATACCTGCTCTAGCTCTTAAAACACCGATGGTTTTACTCCAGTCGTCATCGGTAAGGGTTCCCAGTTCAGCCTTTGCTTCGGCATAATTGAGTAAAACTTCAGCGTAACGGAACAAAATTGCATTGTTGTCACAAACATCAACCATATCAAACTGAACATCGTCAAGTGTAAATTTGCTGATATGATAACCAGTAATTGCATAAGCATAGTTTGGTGCTGTTCTCACTTTCTGTCCGCCACTGACGCGGGTAAAACCAGGTGTGCGTACTGTCTGTGCCAAACGATAATCCCTGTTCTGACATTCTTCTGTGAATGATTTGGTTTCATACCCGTCAATTTCTGTAAAAGGTGTACCGTCAAGGGTCAGATATGTATTTACAAAGGAACGTGTTAGTGCGGGGCTGCTTCCGTAGGTTACCGATGTATAACGCCTGTTACCTGAATGTACAATACCCTGTTCAGTATCAAATGTAACTGCATAAAGTACTTCACTTGAAACAGGTTTGCTGCTGATAAACAATTTACGATAGGAAAGTTCCGGGCCATCACCTGTGTAGATTGAATAGCCTGCATTCATTACATATTCAGCTGCATTAACTGCTTCCTGAAGCCATTCATTGGCTGATGACTGAAGCCCGTAACTGGTCTGATATTTTCGGAAAGTACCTTCCCATAAACAAACCCTCGATTTAAAAGCCGCTGCAACAGAGGAAGTTATTGTTGAGCTTGTGTTGTCTTTCTTTTCCTTTATGTTCGCAATTGCAAAATCAAGGTCTTCCTTAATTTTTTCGGCAATCAATGTACGTGAATCCCTGCCTGAATATAATAGTTCATCCTTTACATCAAGTGGATGATCTATCCATGGAAGATCACCAAACCTTTGCATCATGCCAAAATAAAAGTAGGCTCTGAAAAACCTTGCAATCCCCTGGTAATTGTTTCGTACATCCAAAGGGACAGATTCATCATTATTATTTACAATAAAATAATTAATGTTACGAAGAGTTCCCCAGCTCCATCCGCCGCTCTCCTCCGCACTAAAACCATTTTCAGTAAAATATTTAATAACACTGTTTACCGCTATATAATAGGAATTGGTATAAAGTGACGGAGCATCAGGGAAAGTTTCATAAAATGAATTTGTATAAAGTTTCAAACCATTATCGGAATTGAAAATCGGTTCTCTGGAAATTTTGGATTCCGGTAACTCTGTCATTTCACAGGCAACAATTCCCGTAATAATAAATACTACATATATTAATTTTTTCATCTTATTCAAATTTAAAATGTTACTGAAACTCCAAAACTAATACTCTTCATAATCGGATAATTATATACCTGGCTTCCGTTTGCAATTCCACTGCCGCCAACCGCATTAGCTTGCTCAATGTCAGTACCATAAATACTTCCGAAGTCAAAGTTCTTCGTTATTTTATACAGTGGAGACCAGCCCCAGAGGTTTTCTGCAGACATATAAATTCTTGCATTTTGAATTCTTGCAGAAGAAACAAGGTTCTTTGGCAAGTTGTAACCTACCTGAAGATTCTTTAATCGTATGTAAGCTACATTCTGCAGATATCGGGTCTGGGTTACTGCCAGTTCCCTTGAGCCCTGAAGAGCAACATATCCTCTGTATCGCGGAAAGTATGCATCCGGATTGTCTTCTGACCAGATATTTCCTAGCATTGATTTGGGTATATTGTTGTAAGGCCTGTTATACTGGCCCCAGAACAAGGCATTGTCGGTTCCGGGCCACCAGTCCTGTTTGCCAACACCCTGGAGAAATGCAGAAATGAAAATATTGTTCCAGTTCGCACCCAGATTGAAACTGTAGGTATAGCGCGGAGTTGTATTACCAATAATTTTGCGGTCACCCGAATCATTAACCTTGTTGGTCCCATAATCAATAACTTCGTCATCATTCAAATCCTTGAATTTAATGTCACCCGGCAACCATTTTCCTGAATTGGAAGCAAAATAGAGTTTCTGCGATGCATGATTTAACACGTCTTCATCAGAAGTAAAGAATCCTTCAGTAACATAACCCCAGACTTCACCTATTGTCATGCCTTCATAATAATTTACCCTTGCATCCCAGTATCCACCCAATTCCATTTCAGGATTGGTGTATTTGACAATTTTTGATGTATAATCAGCCAGGGTAACTCTGACATCATAACTGAAAGGTTTGTTTGCTAATTTATAATCATCCCGCCAGCTGAGGGTAATTTCCCATCCATTAGTTTTCATATCCGCGTAGTTTCCTTTGGGTGGTGTTGCTCCAAAAGTAGCCGGAAGGTCAATTCCTACAGCAAACATATCATTTGTTTTGCGGGTATAGATATCACCGGTAAACCTCATTCTGCCATCCAGTACTCCAAAATCAAGCCCCAGGTTTGCAGTTGTTGAAGTTTCCCATGTCAGTCCGTCTGGCAGTACCGGTGGAACCGAAGTTTTCTGATTTCGTGCTCCCTGAATCAGTCTGTTCATTGTGCTGATAGTAAAAAGTTCCTGGAATGTATAGGAAGCAATATTTCCGACGCCCAATGAACCGTATGATGCTCTTAGTTTTACATCGGAGAATATATTATCCAGTGTCCAGAACGGTTCTTCTGAAAGGCGCCATCCGGCAGAAATTGAAGGGAAGAAGCCCCATTGCTGATCAACCGGAAATTTTGTTGAACCATCCAGACGGCCGTTTACCTCAAGGAGGTATCTGTCCTTATATCCATAGTTGAAACGAAAAAATCCGCCGGCAATCCGCCATTTTTCATGACTGGCGTTTATAGTTATCCCACTGCCGTTGGTAAGGTTAATATTATTTACATCTACAAAAATTAATCCGTTGCGGCGTGTAAAAATGCTGTTGATTAACGACTGTTCATAGTTAAATCCCAACATTCCCTTGAAATAGTGGGCGCCGGTAAAGGTTTTTTCGTATTCACCATAAATGTTGGTAGCCATATAGTTTGTAGATGTATTCGCCTCAGCAAAATCATTTGTACTTGAACCAAGGTAAGCAGTCACACCCGGTGCAGGGCTGTATGGCACAGGAACACGTTTGGTGGTTTCCCTGTTATAAGGATTACGGAATGAAATGTCACCTTTCAGTCTGAAAGCATCATTCCAGAACGAAGCTGTAAAAGATGTTGTATTCTGGACCAGCATCTTTTTTGAGTTAATTCCGCTTTTCCCATACCACATATCTCCTACACTGTATGCAGCAGCCATTGTAAGTGTACCGTCAGGATTGAACATTGGACTCATGGGTTCTGCCTCACTTTCAAGTCCATACCATACATTTCCGTCGGCTACCGTAAGCGGGTTAAAATAGTTTGACTGGGTAATTGCCACATTGTTTTCCACCTTCAGCCAGTCAAAAATCTGCGCAGATCCTTTTGCGCGCAGATTCATCATTGAATAATCATCGCTGTTATACCGGAACACTCCGTCCTGAGTATAATACCTTGCAGAAAGAATAAAGTCAGCCCTGTCTGTTCCTCCCTGAATTGCAATATTGTGCTCATTGCCGGGAGAACGGTCTTTATACAACATTTCATACCAGTTATTATTGGCAAAATACTGGTAATTACCGTTCGGACCAATCTCCACTTCCGGTTTTCCGGAGCCGGGAGGCCTGTTTGCCATTTCTGCATGCCAGTCAGCATTGTAAGGAACAGATTTATGAAATGTTGAAGGAGTTCTGGCATAATCATAATAGGATGAATATGCTTCCACAAACATTGTGGCATAAAGATTTGCATCAGTTACCATATCGGGTACCTGAGTAGGTGATTTCATTACAACAGAACCACTGTATGTAACAGATGTGCGACCTTTTTCAGGATTTTTAGTTGTGATAAGCACAACGCCAAAAGCACCTCTGGCTCCGTAAATAGCAGCAGAAGAGGCATCTTTTAAAATAGAAATACTTGCAATGTCATTGGGATTAAGCATGGCAGGATCACCTTCCACGCCATCAATCAAAACCAGTGCGCTTCCTCCCTGTCCGATAGAAGTTGTTCCCCTGATCTGGTAACTTGCGCTCCTGCTTGGTTTACCGTCAGCTAATGAAATAGAAAGGTTTGGAATAACTCCCTGAAGGCCCTGGGTCACATTGGGCATCGGCCGACCGCTAAACACATCATCACCAACCTGATCAACCGCACCGGTAAGGTTAGCTTTCTTCTGGGTTCCATAACCTACAACCACCACTTCTTCAAGTGAGCGGGTGTCCTCCAGTAAGGTTATGTTTACCGAGGTTCTTCCGGCAGTATTTATCTCCTGGGTTAAATAGCCGATATAAGAAACCTGAATAACTGCATTTTCTTCCACCTGAAGCGAAAACATACCATTCATGTTTGTCAGGGTACCGTTAGTTGTGCCTTTTTCAACGATACTTGCACCAACAAGCGGTTCGCCCGACACATCGGAAATAATTCCGGAAAGTTTTTTATTCTGCTGCTCCGCAGCATTTGCCACAGAAAAAAATGTAGTGGTGATCAAAAAGAAAAAGAACATTTTCATCATTAACAGAAAATGTTTTCCTGGTACTTTTTTTATTTTAGTACCATTTAAATCGATTTTCTTCATACTTTTTATATTGGTTTAGTTAAAAATAGCCGGGTAAATCATAATATAATCAGCTGAATATCATTAATACAG
>CAZWUB010000006.1:43619-50543 GCA_964637415.1 uncultured Rikenellaceae bacterium | reverse complement strand
CCCATCCAGTAAGGCAGCAACCATATATCACCTGCGCTGTATTCCGATCTTCCCCCACCTCTGCCATCAAGATCAAAACGGTTGGCGTTATGTCTTGAAACAGGGAGTTCATCCGGCGGAAGAACTTCTTTTGTTACTTGTCCCCTGAAATCCGGACCGGTCAATTCAATATCCTTCCTGTGGCTGTTGGTGACTGACCAGTTTATCAGATCGAGCGGGTATTGCTGCAGATACCATATTGCTTCTTCAAGATCAAACTCCCGAGCTCCTGTGAGGGCAGTCATTATATTCCATAATCCTTCCTTTTCAGGTCTTTCAATTTCCCAGTGGTCTAGTATTGCCTTCTTATACATTGCTTTCAGTGTATCATTGAAAGCATAACGGTATAGTCCCCAGTAACCACAGTAATACATCTCATCGTCGGAGTGATTCCACTCCTCCGAAAGCATTCTGCTCAAAGGATCTGCACCAGCCGGAGCAGGACCAATCTCAGTGAACGGGCGCATAAGGTTTTCAAGATAACCATGTTCTTTCATAAGATAGAAGGCTGTATCCCTGTACTTCTCCCTGCCTGTGAAATGATATGCAGTCTGAAGCATCCCGATTATATTTGATGAATTAAGCTTACGGTCGCCTACCATTTCGGGACGGGCATTTACATAATCCGGATTCCATTTTCCCCATAATGTTGGTTCGCCGTTCCAGTCGATCAGGTAGAAATTGTTCTTTACTACATGAGACATCAGGGTATCGATCAGCATTATTGCTTTTTCCTTTAATTCCACATGGTCAATAAGTTCTGCAATAACCCCGAAAGCAAAGATATGTCCGATCGCTTCATCACTGCTTGTAGTTGATTTCCAGTCCCATTCCGGATCTTCTGCCCTTCTCCAGGGCTTCTCGTCATATTTATATCCGCGCCTTTCGAAAGAACGTGAAGGAAAGCCGGGGACTGGATTGATTGTATACAGCCTTTCAATTGCATCGAGAGATTCCGTGATGTTATCCAGGACTTCATCCTCTTTTGTTACCGCATACCTGAATGCCTGGCCGGCCAGGTACATTGATGTCCACAAACCGTCATTATCCGAATCTTCAAGGCTTCCGGTTGTTATATCACCATTCTCTATCCCTGAAACAGTTGCATTAAAACCGTGCCGGATATGGCGTTCGCGCACCTGCTTCTCATAGAACATTGCCTTATCATGCAATGTCATCTGCTTAAAGCAAATTCTGGCTAAGCCTTTTTCAGTAAGTATGAGAACAGAATTCTCAGGGCCCTCTGCAATATCAATTACATTATCTGAAGGAAGCCAGCGTTCAGAGGCATAGTAATCAAATTTGCCGTCATCTCTTAATTTAAATGCGCCCCGGGTGCTACCCATCCATACATCTTTATTTATATGTTTTATAACAGTTATTTCAGAGCAGGGGAGTTTATTCGTTTTTTCCCGGGAGATTTTTTTTGTTGAACCGTCGATAACAAAATATCCATCAGGGGTGCCTGCAAAGATCTTTCCCGCGGCAGTTTCAAAACATGTAAGATCATCTCCCGTGTAAACCTTCTCAACCTCTTTCCGGTCAGGATTAAAAACACTTATTTCGTTCTTCCCGAGTATCAGGAATGTGTTATCCGATTCATCGTATTTTATATCCCTGATTTCACCGGGATAATCACCTTCCCATAAAATCTCCGGATCCTTAAGAAGTTTGAGCTTACTGCCATCTGAAACAAGGAATCTGAAATCACTTCCCCCTTCAAATATCCCTGCATCTTTAATGCCGTGTCTGATGTAAAGTTTTCCGGACCAGGCATTGCTGAGAACTGCAGTATCGTCGATATAAACAAGCTGATCCAGATATGTTCCCATTCCTTTAATGTTCTTATCTGAAACAGGCTTGTAATGAAAGTCCTTCACCAGTTTCCCCGGAAAAAGGAATTGCCCCCCGGATGGTCTCAGTAATCCTTCCGATGAAAACACCTGTATATATCCGTTACGGTCACAGGCAACATTCAATAGCTGCATATCCTCTTCAACCGGGAGATATTTGATACTGAAATCCTGGATAAAGGGGAGATCATCATGATGCTGTACTTCAGTCCTGTCATTTTCCGAAGTGCAGAAAGTCATGAATACTGTTAAACTTATAAGTACTGTAATCTGGATTGTCCTGTTCATATTATTGGGATATGCTTTATACCTGAAAACGGTTATGTGATCCGGGGATATCTCCATGGATATTCACGAGGATAAGGGTGAGGATGATAATAAAGATCAGAATACATGTCACCCAAAGGATCCATCGGCTATAATTCAACTCATCTGACGTTTTATCCGGAAATGCGTTGAACTGTTTTCTGAGGAGCAATATTATAACGATAAAATTCACCCAGTAGAGGTGATGGTTCAACAGGAATGTTCCTGTAAGGGCGCCTGTAACAATATAACTCACCGTAATATATGCAGCAAAGAATGTCAGCAGGATTATGATCACATCTTTTCTCCTGAAACCGTTCAATGAATGATTCATTCTGTAACAGGTTAGTATTGCTGTTATTATAAAGACAGCAGCTGCCAGAATGGAGCTCAGAAGAGCGAAAAGTACAGGATTTGAAAGGTCTTTGAATCTTTCAAGGAATCTGTTATACCCCAGCGACTGTGAAAATACGATGAATGGTATAAGAACAAAAACGATCAGCAGTGCGGCCTTGTTTTCCCACTTTTCAGGTGCAGGTGATTTGTCAGGCCAGGATGAACTCAGAACTCCGTATGCAAGGGATATTCCTCCGAAAAATCCAATGCTGTATTCCATCACATTCCACATGTTGAAATTTATCTCCAGAATATTTCCGATGATCTGCAGGAAATTACCAAATGCAAATCCGAATCCTCCGCCCAGAGATGCTATCAGGGCAACACGCAAAGCTGACCTGAATTTATTTCTTGCCATATACCAGAGCATTGCAATTCCTGCACCAAGGCATACAGCCCATGCTTCTGAACGGGGAGGGGTCATGAGAAATTCAAGTTGCCGGACAAGAAAATAATATAGGATCAATCCACCTGCTGTCATTTCCGCCACCAGGTTACCCCATCTGACCTTTTTAGCATCTGAGGATTCAAGTGTCAGTCCTGTAAGTCCTCCTCCGAGCAGTCCGAAGAGTCCGCCGATAAGGAACAGCATTGTAAGTCCAAAAAGAGCATTCGGGAAGCTGGTGCTTCTGCCATATCCGACTACTATCCCGTAGCTTATCATTCCTCCGGCACCCCAGCCGACAGCAGAGCTGAGAGCAATTGTAAGCATTTTTGAGTACCAGTCCTGACGTTTTGATACAGCCACAAGGGAAAGTGCGCCAATTGCACCCGCCCATGCGGCACCCTGTTCATGTCCGAACTGTCCCCTTATAGCCCATGATGTACCAAGGGTCATACCGACTATTAATATCCCAATCCACTGTTTGTTCATTCTCTTGTCGTATCGTCTGAGAAAAGATGAAGCTTTCACATACTTTCCGTCAGAATGAAGAATATTATCAAAGAAATTCAACTTGCTGCCAGACCTTTTTTATTGCTTCTGCTATCAGATCCATATCAGATTTCGGTCCCATTAATACTTTATGATGAATACATGCTGATTCTTCGAAATGGATCCTGTCACAAACAGGCAGGTTAAAACGCGAAGGGTCGATGGCTTCCCAGTAGCTGTCGCTCAGCCTGTGCCTTGCAGGTTTGGTATGTGGGGCATAAAGTGAGCATTTATTAAGCGGTGTATAACTTGCAGCAACTTCTATTCCGAGCTCTTCTCCCAGCGCAGATCTGAACTTTTTCACAGACAGATCCCTGAAGGCTTTTGCATCATACCTGAACGAGAAATTGTAATATGCTTCATGTGTTTCACGTTTGTCTCTTCTCATCGGTTTGATTCCCGGGATATCTTGCAGTAAGGAGTTAAGATAAAGGGCATTTTCTTCTCTCACGCGGTTTTGTTCAGGAAGTCTCTTAAGTCCTTCTATAAGTATTGCAGCCTGGAATTCCGTAATTCTGTAATTCCCCGATTGCAGGAAATTGCCTTCATCAAAATAGAGTCCTTCTCCCTTGTCGGCTTTTGTTGAATCGGGCGGTTCAGGTCTTCTGCCGCAATTCCGGAGTGCGTCAAGTTTTTCATATAAGCTGAAACTGTTTGTAGTAAGAACCCCACCTTCCCCGGCAGTAAGGATCTTTGAAAGCTGAAAGCTGAAACTGCCGATATCCCCGATGCTGCCTGCCTTCTTCCCGTTCCATTCACCTCCGTGTTTATGGGCACAGTCCTCAATAACAAAAAGATTATGTTCTTTTGCAATTTGCATTATTTCATCCATATCGGCAAAGGAGCCGTAAAGATGAACCGGGATTATGGCTTTTGTCCGTGGCGTAATAGCTTCACGCACCTTCTCAGGATCGATACACCATGTATCCTCGCAAACATCGACAAGAACAGGAGTTGCATTTACATCGAGGATAGTAGCCGCAGTTGCCTGCCAGGTCAGACCCGGGAGTATAACTTCATCACCAAGCCCGATGCCACATGCTTCAAGGGCCAGTTGTAATGTTACAGTACCATTTGCAGCTGATAAGGCATACTTCACACCGTTAAAATCAGCATACATACTGTTGAATTCTTTTTCCATCGGTCCGTTGTAGGACCATATACCACTTTTCAGTGCCTCAATCAATAGCTTTTCTTCTTTTATATCCCAGAAAGGCCATTTAGGCCAGGGATTAATTTTTGTATCGCGGACAGGATTACCGCCAAGAACAGCAAGCTTGCTCATTATAATCAGTATTTAAGGATTTAATTCAAAGTAACCATTTTTACATTCCAGCCGTTGATTGTAACCTTTGGCCTCTTCCCATCTGAATCCTTCAAAAAATATTTAGCTGTATATGATCTTTCTTCACCGGGGAGGAGAGTTACATAATTATCATCAAAATATATCGGGAGAACAGGTTTGTCTGAAGTTGAATCTATCACATCAAAGAAAAGGAAAAATGCGATTGTCTGTGAAGGATTCTTAACTTTCAGGTTGATTATTCCATATTCATTATCTTTTGAGTACTGATAATCAGGATCCGGCTTAACCTGAGGAAGTTTATCAAGAGCAGTATAATCGGCATATTGTTTTGAGGGTGTATAGTATGGCCAGGGGAGTTTCGCTGAAGCCGGATAATCCAGTATATCCTTTTTCACAGAGAGCCAGTAAATACTGTTATCAATCTCACGGTTGTTCTGATCATATATCCGGAGGTCCAGAAAATATACTGATGTAAGATCCTTAATTTCCGGAAGCTTGTATATAAATTTTGAAGTGTTTGTGACTATATCTCCTTTCCATTCATCAGCAAATATCTCACGGGAGTTAATATCAAACATCCTTATCTTAACAGTAAGGTTATGGGCATCCGAAAGATCCTCATTTGCCAGAAAGATATCATCAAATCCGTACCTGTAAATTGCATGAAGGGGTGTACAGGCTTTTCTGACGGCATAAAATGCACCATTTGGCTGGAGATATGTATCATAAAGCTGCCAGATCAGTTCGGGCCAGGCAGAATTAAGTTTCCACTGGATCAGGCCTGTGCTTACAGGCTTATGAGCAATGAACGCCTCGAACATTGGTCTCATCAGTTCATAGTTGCTTACCTGTGATTTATATGCGAACTCTTCGATATTTGATGATTCCCCATAGCGGGCTGATAGCGATTTAAGGAAGCGGTCGAGAGTTGTAAATTCATTCCTTCCTGTATGGAATTCCCAGTATTTCTTATCGATAGGCCAGAGACTCTCCTCCGGGAGCATCTTCCTGAGAGATGCCACAGGGGGTATTGCTTCTCCGGGACAGGTTTCGGTATTGAATCCCCATGCACCTCCAAGTGTTGTATCTGTAAACCAGTAATGTGGAGGAGTGATTGCATAAGGGCCAAGCATTTTCATTCCGGTTGGTCCGCTTATTTCACTATAGAGTGGTGTTTCGGCAACAACATTTGTATTTTCTGTTCCGGCACCACCGGCAGATGTTACATAAGACCTTGAAGGGTCATATTTCCTGAACATTTCAATGTATTTCCTCTCGAGATCAGGAGCGGGAAGCTTATCGCTGCCAAGCATCCATACAAAAATTGAAGAATGGCTACGGAGCCACATCATCTGATCGAACCATGATGCAGCTATAAGGTCGATATCTTCTTCACTTACCGGTCCGCCGTACTTTTCATGTACAGGTTTAAGCAGGTATTCCTCCCATTCCCAGTGACAGTTCCAACCGACCATTATCATAATACCATATTCATCACACAGATCATAGATTGATTCATCTTTACCCCAGAAGCCTTCGAGCCTTATACTGTTCAGATTCATATGCTGAACATATTTCAGCTGCGCTTCAACCGAAGCTTTTGTATCCTGAAGCAAAACATCATCTGTCCAGCCACCTCCTTTGATCAGTACAAATCTGCCATTGACCTCGAATGCACGATTCTTCCTTTCATCAAGATAACTGCTTATTTCTCTTATGCCATATCTCTTTTCAGTTCTGTCAATGATCTTGTTCCCTGAAACAAATTCAACATTCAGATCATAAAGATCAGGTTTTCCCATTCCGTTAGGCCACCAGAGATTTACATCCTTTACTGATAATTCGGGAAATTCCTCCGGGGTGAGACTGACTGATAATGTTTCGCCGGCTTTCACCTCAACTTTCTTCTCAATAATACCAAGCTCATAATCCACTCTGAGGGTACCTTTAATATTTTCACCGGCACTGTTTACAAGTTCAGTCTGGAAGAAAAGGTCAGCATCTTTCAGCGTTTCTTTATTGACTTTGGAATAAATGAAGGGGCTTCTTATCTTAATTCCTTCATTGATCTCAAGGAAGACTTCCCTGAA
>CAZWUB010000006.1:30549-43519 GCA_964637415.1 uncultured Rikenellaceae bacterium | reverse complement strand
TAAGATCGTCAGATGTAAGGTTGAATGAGTTTCTGAACCACCATGGTTGTTTAAATTGTTCCGGATCGACATTTTGCATATTGATGCCGAAATATGGATCCTCGATTATTTTATAAGTTGCCATGCTTCCCAGTACAGTTCCGGGGACGATGGCATCATACCATGCCTCAGTACTGAAACCGTTGTCAGAGATTGTTTCTTCCTCAAAATCTTTCAGCTTTTCCTGAGGTTGCATTTTCCATCCGGAGGAGAGAATTTCAACTCTGGATGTTAACCGTTCAGAGCAGGCTGAAAGGAGAAGTGCTGAAAATATCAGAACAAATATTGTTGTATTTTTCATTTTCACCAGGTTATGTTATTGTCCGGGGATTCCCAAAATTACTTAATTAAAAACTTACACAATTAAAAATGATAGTGACCCAAGTTAAGATAAAATAAAAACAAAGTAAAGTGTAATTTTATCTTTTAATAAATCAATATCATGAGGAGAGCTTTAAAAGTTACAATACTAATAGTTGTAGTCTTACTTTTATTCATACTGTTAAGTACTTCACTTGTAAGACGCACTTCCTATTTCAATGAAGGATATTTTAAGACTACGGCTGCACGGATTGACACAATCCGGTCTGCAGCGGTCATTAACGCAACATCAGTTGAGGCTGGTTTCGCGAAGGTAAGCATTACACCTGAGCTTACTGATTCTGAAAATAATTACCCGGAAGGGAAATTTGACAGATTCCCCCTGGCAGGATATGGTGACAGGAAAGGCAAGCCGGCAACAGGAGTGCATGACAGTATATTTGTAAAGGCTGTTGCACTAAAAGCGAATGGTGAGATCATAGTTTTTACAGGTGCCGATTTACTTATCATGCCGCCCAACATAGCAGATTCCGTGGTAAAGATCCTGGCTCCGGAAGGAATTAATAGGGATCAGATCATTTTTTCTGCGACCCATTCCCATTCCGGTCCCGGCGGATGGGCGCCGGGTTTTATAGGCAAGCAGTTTGCCGGCGATGAAAATAAAGATGTTCAAAGATGGCTTACCTTAAGGATCTCGGAATGTATAGTGCTGGCGATAAATGATTTAAAACCTGCAAAAATCGGTTCGGGTAATTTTAACGCTGAAGGTTATACCAGAAACCGCGTATTGGGTGAATCAGGAACAAAAAACAATGATTTCAGTTTTATTGTTCTTGAGCAGGCCGGAAATAAGAAAGCAATACTTGGCTCATTTTCTGCGCATGCCACGACTATTGGAGCAGAAAACATGGAAATAAGCGGAGATTATCCCGGCTACTGGCAACGCAGAATTGAATCAACATCAGCGGATATTGCACTTTTCTGTGCGGGGGCGATCGGCAGTCAGAGCCCTGTCGGGAAAGGAGAACAATTTGAAAAGGCAGAATACATCGGAGAGTCCCTGGCTGACAGTGTGAATGCACATCTGGTGAAAGTGGATTTAAATGACAAACCGGTTCTTTCCTTTGTTTCAACCTTAATAGAACTGCCGGACTATCATATCCGTTTAACTCCGAAAATCAATCTGTCAACATTCTGGAGTAAAAGACTAATGCCTCAGCCTGAAAATGTATTTCTTCAGGCAATCCGGATTGATGATATGGTCTGGATAACAGCTCCCGGCGATTTCAGCGGGGAATATGCACTTCAGATAAAAAATACACTTCTTGCTGAAGGGTTTAAATCAAATATCACTAGTTTCAACGGGAGTTATGTTGGGTATATAGTTCCCGGGCGATATTTTTATATGGGTGGTTACGAACCGGGACTTATGGGGTGGTTTGGTCCGGATATGGGGGAATATACAATGGATCTGATGAGGCAGGTTTCGGAGATTGTAACAGGGAGGGATAATTTGTAGATATTTAGTATCATATCTGTCGTTAAAGGTCCAGTCAGTGTAATGTTCCTTGTATTTCTCTAACCTTCAATGGACATTAATCCTGCATTTCGTTCAGGAACCCTCGCTGTGCCCGGATGACGGTGCTGGTTCGGTAAATTGAACTAATCGAGGATAAATTGGATAAAAATTCTGCCAGACAATTTACTTTCTGCCTGAATTCTTGTATTTAATAAATAAAACTCCTAAATTGTATGGCAACTAATTTTCTGACCTGACAGACCTGATTTATGGTTCAGAAGTTCAATATATTAAACCTGGTTCGATTAGCAGATTCTTCGAAACTCTTTATACTAACAAAATCTTATATTCTATGAAGAAAATTTTGTTTTTTTCTTTGGTTGTATTTGTTGTCGGCCAGTTAATGCTGACATCATGTGAAAAGGAAGAACCGGAAGGTCCTCCGAAAGTGGGGATCTTTCACAGTATTGCAGATAAGCAGGTGGCATTCACGGCGTTAACCAAACGTGTTATAACATGGACCTGGGATTTTGGTGATGGAGAAACCAGTTCCGAACAGAATCCTGTCCATATTTATGATGATGGAGGTTATTATACGGTAAAGCTTGTTGGAACCAGTTCTGATGGGTCAACAGATGAAGCAACGATTGATATCGCAGTTGCGGTAACTCCTTATGTGTTGCTTACCGGGGGACCCACCGCTGCCAATGGCAAAACCTGGAAACTGACAGCCAACCATACTGTCAACGACAAATTCGTCAATGCGGATGCCACTTTCACACTTGCAGATGATGACATTCCATCACTACCTGCAGGCGCTTTTGGATTATTTCTTGGCCTGGGGGAAGTATATGAAGATGAATTCACCTTTTACTTTGACGGCAGGTATTCGCACGATGTAAAAGCTGATCAGGCTTCATTGAGCGGAATTGTTTATCAATTTCTTACTACGGGTGGTGCCGGAATTGTTAAGATGGGCCCCGAGGACTTTGGACTTTGCACCGGAAGATATACACCCCAGACAGGCGCAACCTTCACTTATGTTGAAAAGGAAGACTTTGCAGTACCATCTGTTTATGGGCCACCAACCTTTACTGTAACCTATAAGGACGTCAGTACCCTGAACTTTTCAGGAACAGAGTTTGTCGGATTTATGGATAATCAGAGGAAAGTGATCATTCAGGCTATTTCGGATAAATCAATGAGGCTGGTTATGTTCATGGCTGCCAGCCCGGATTATTATCCGCTAAATACTCACGGACTGATTCTCACATTTGAAGTTGTTGAATAACGATTGTCATTACGTAAAACAGGATAATTTTTAATCATGAAGTATTTTGAAATAATAAAACAAATAACAAGGCAGACATTGTCTGTAATGTTATTATATGCTTTGCTTCCCGGGGGAGCACAGGCAATTAACGGATTATCTGGCATCATAGAGGATCAGCAGGGTATAGTAATTACCGGCCGGGTGACTTCGGGTACTGATAATACAGTTATGCCCGGCGTTAGCATTATAGTCAGGGGAACCCAGAGGGGAACAGTTACAAATTCTTCGGGGGAATACACAATAGATGTGCCGGGTAGTGATGCTGTTCTTGTTTTTTCTTTCATCGGCTACTCAACAGAGGAGATTCTTGTGGGAAACCAGAGAGTGATCAATATTGCAATGAAGGAATCCGTTGAAACACTCGACGAGGTGGTAGTAACTGCTCTTGGTATCACACGTAAAGAAAAATCACTCGGATATTCGGTGGGTAAAGTAAGCGGCGAAAGTCTGGCAAGAGTGGTACAGGAAAATGCAATTAATTCTCTTGCAGGGAAAGTCACGGGAGTCCAGATCAGTTCCACGGGAGGTACAGGCTCATCAGTAAGTATGATTATCAGGGGAGCCACATCCCTTAGCAATGATAATCAGCCTCTCTTTGTAATTGACGGTGTTCCCATAGTTAATACATTAAATAATATTGCCGGATTCGGAAGTGACAACCGTGTTGATTATGGTAACGCAATCTCTGACCTTAATTCAGATGATATTGAAAGTATATCTGTTCTGAAGGGCCCGAGCGCTGCTGCTTTATATGGTTCCAGGGCAGGTAACGGAGTGGTTCTTATTACTACCAAATCGGGAATGAAAAGCAAAGGCATGAGAGTAAATATAAGTACCAACAATGTATTTGACATGCCTTATAAATACTTCCCGGTACAGAAGAAATTTGCAACAGGGTATTTTTCTTTTACACCTGAAGATCTTCCACCCGGGTATGTAATGAAAGTTAATTCTGCTGAGGCAGCCGGGGCAGGCATAGAACTTGACAAGGAATACTTTGCTGTTCAGTGGAACAGCCCCAGGGATGCAAATGGCGTACAGGTACCTATGGAACTGGTGAGCCATCCGGACAATGTTGCAAATTTTGTTCAGACAGGTATCACTTCCACAAATGAAGTTTCTGTATCGAATAACACCGATATGATGAATTACAGGATCGGTATATCTAATATGTCTAACAGAGGTATTGTTCCAAACTCCGATCTTTTCAGGAATAATCTTACTGCTGCCACTTCTTTAAGGGTCAGGGAAAACATTACGGTCAGTTCCAATATAAATATAAACAGATCGTATTCCAATAACAGGCCTGCCAGTAACAGAGGTACAAATCCACTTCAGTGGGCATATAATGTACCGCAGAATACCGATATCCTCGATCTGAAAGATTACTGGGAAGAGGGACTGGAAGGCATTCAGCAGAGAACTCCATATAACGGTTTGTACAATAATCCTTATTTCCTTGCATACGAAGTCAATAACAGCTTTGTCAGGGACAGGATATTCGGGAACCTGAAAGCTGAATGGAAGATAACAAAAGATTTCAGCATTATGGGAAGATATTCACTTGACCAGTTTTCGGAGAAGCGTGAATCGAAATTATCGCCAAGTTATACCGGTGAGCCAAATAACGGAGCATACGGGGTACAGGATATAAGCAGTTATGAAAGAAATGTCGATGTCCTGGCTACATATTCCAAAGTAGCCAATAATTTCAGTATTTCCGTTTCGGGAGGTGGTAATGCCCTTTACAAGAAAGGAACCTCAATGAGCAATTCATCAATGTCTGGGGCCGGATTGATTGTTCCAAATGTTTACACTCTGAACAATATTAAGTCGGGATCACTGAATTATGGGAGCTATTGGTCTCAGAAAGCAATATACAGTTTGTATGGCCTTATTAACCTGGGATTTAAGGATATGATCTTTCTTGATGTGACCGGGCGTAATGACTGGTCGAGTACATTGCCCAAAGAGAACTGGTCATATTTCTATCCCTCCGCATCTCTGAGCATTCTTCTTAACGAGATGATTAACATGGGTGGAGGTGTTGATCTGTTCAAGATAAGGGGAGGATGGGCAAAGGTAGGGAATGATACGGATCCCTATCAGTTGTATAATACTTATGGTAATGCAGGCCAGTGGGGTGATGCAACAAGGTTATCAAAATCGGGACAGATACTTACCCCGAATCTGAAACCCGAAGAAGCTGTTTCATCGGAAGTGGGTTTTGATCTGAATCTCTTCAAAAACAGGTTCAGGTTTGAGGGAACTTATTATATAGTTGAAAACCGTAACCAGATATTAAGAAATATTCCTGTTGCAAGTTCAACGGGATCTGATAATGTCAATATAAATGCAGGTCTTATCAGAAGCAAGGGCTGGGAGTTCATGCTTGGAGCAACACTTGTCAAAACCCCGTCGTGGAACTGGGATGTCAGTGCCAATTTCACACGTAACAGGACCAAGGTAATTGAAATAGCAGAAGGCATTGAGGTTATAAAATTCTGGGAAGATGCCAGGGGAGGTGCCTGGTCATATGTGGGAGATGAGGTAGGGACAATATATGACGCCGAGATGAGGACAGTAACAGATATAAATTCTCCATATTACGGATATCCCATACTCAGTGAAGCCGAGCTTGAATGGGATGATATTGAGATGAAACTGACAAAAAATAAAATCGGTAATTATAATCCCAGATTCCTGATGGGTTTCCAGAGTTCACTTTCCTGGAAATCATTCTCACTTAATATGACTTTTGACTGGAGGAACGGGGGACAATTCATATCCCAGACCCAGAGATATATGGCTGAGGATGGCAGTTCCCAGCTGTGGCTTGATAACCTTATCCATCCCGGTGGCAGGACAGGCAAGGAATTGCGTGACTGGCTGGTTGAAAATGAGGATAAGTATATTAAGAACGGATTTCATGTTGTGGGAGGCCCTACTGCTGAATATGGGGGATTCCGTGAAAACTACAGCGGCGTATATGTAAGTGACGGGGTTTTTGTCCCCGGTGTATGGGCTGTTGATGACGGGGAAGGAGGTATAACCTATGTTGAAAACCTTGGTGAAGAAGGTACTGTCATCGCTCCCTATGTTGTCAGTTATCCCTGGGGCTTTGCCAAACCATCAATGTTTGATTCCGACTTTGTCAAACTGAGAGAGATTTCCTTAAGCTACAATGTGCCCCGCGATGTTATAAGCAATATCGGATTTGTTCAGAATATCGCCCTCTCGGTTTACAGCCGTAATATTATACTCTGGACGAAAGCTAAAGCCGGGATTGATCCGGAAAGGGCATTCCAGGCAGAAAGTTCAACAGGAGGAACGAGAGGAACACAGTTCAAACAAGGTATCGAAAGATATAACCTGGAACCATGGGTAATCCCTATAGGAATAAAATTGGATGTAACATTCTAGAACAATTAAAATCTGAAATTATGCATACTATAAAAAATAAAATTTCAGCAGTTCTTATTCTTTTCCTGTTGATCGTTGGATCATGCCAGGATCTGGAAGAACTTAATATTAATCCCAATGGTGTTGATCCTGCAAATGCCAAACCTTTTCTTCTTATGAGCACTGTCCTGACATATACCGGACAAAATGTTGTCGGTCTGGGTTTTGGTGATATAGCAGGTGTTATGCAGCATACCCAGAAGGACGGATGGTCTGGCGGTCATAATTCCTATGAGTGGTCTGATCAGAACTGGAGCGGGTATTACGGAATACTCAGAAATGCTGAGGAAATGCTTAAAAAGTCTGAAAATCTTAACCTGGAATTCTATCAGGGAGTGGCATTGATAATGAAAGCTTACAATTATGGGTTGATAGCAGATATCTGGGGTGATGCCCCCTTTACAGAAGCGCTGCAGGGGGAGGCAGGTAATCTGAAGCCTTCATACGATGCACAGAAAGATATATATACAGGAATTCTTGCCTGGCTTGAAACGGCAAATACTTTATTATCAAAAAGCCAGAATGAATATACCGATATCAATTCAGTTCAGGATGTACTTTACAGCGGATCAGTCGCAAAATGGAGAAAATTTGCCAATTCGCTGGCACTGAGGTATTACATGAGAATCTCCTCAAAAGAACAGGCTGTTGCTAAAGCCGGGATTGAAAAAATTGCAGGAGATCCTGCAAAATATCCTCTGATTCTTAATGCATCGGATGATGCAAGTATTGATTATGTCGGTAACAGTACTTCTGATTCGTGGCCGTGCAATACAACTTTCGATGTCAGCGAGACAAGCTGGAGAAGGCTGAAAATGTGTTCCACACTAGTGGAGAAGCTTCAGGTTCTCGACGATCCGCGTCTGGCGTTGTGGGCCAGAAAGATTGATATTCCAATTGTTATAGATGCGACAAAACCGGATGATTATGATGAGATAGTCGACGGGAAAAGGATTATTGCACAAAATATTGCCGATACTTTTGAGGGTACATATGAAGTACCTGTTGACCAGGATCCCGAATATGTCGGACTTCCTCCTGCATGGGGTTTGTTGCCACAGGCATATAATCTTAATCCAAACCTTGAACAGGCTCCGGTTAATCCTCATGCCTCACATATCAGTGAGATGTACAAATCCGCTTCAGGTACACACCTGAAGGCAAGGCTCATATCAGCTGCCGAAGTCAACTTCATACTTGCAGAAGCTGCACTGAAAGGATGGACAGTTGGCGGTTCAGCAAAAGATCTTTATGAGGAAGCCATAAAAGCATCAATGGATGCATGGGGACTGAGTGGTTCGTATGATGATTATATTGGAAATGACGGTGTGATATATGACGGTACTCTCGGCCAGATAATTGAGCAGAAATGGATCGCAAGCTGGACTGCGGCTGCAGAGGCCTGGTTTGATTACCGCAGAACAGGCTTCCCTGTTTTGACTGCAGGTAAGATCGTAAAAAGGAATGCTATCCCCCTGAGGTTTTATTATGGTACAAATGAACTGCTTTATAATCCTGACAAGGTTGAAGCTGCAATTCAGGGACTGGAGGCAACTACTTTTTCTGCAGGTGACGGCAAAAACAGTCCGTGGTCAAGATCCTGGCTTTTGCAGGGAACAGGTAAACCATGGTAGAGGAAACCGTTGAAGATTATTTAAGATATTGGCTGAAAAAATCATCCATCTTATCCTGGCAGTAGTCATTAACCCTCAAAACAATATCCATTGTATGAGGCCATCCGGGGAGACGGTGGAGAACACAGGGAACTCCGAGCGAATCGAGCTTGTTTTTTAAAAGGTCAGACTGGGATACCGGGACAAGCCTGTCGGATGTCCCATGAAGTATAAGTGTAGGCGGATCATTTTTATCCAGATAACTTACGGGTGAGGCTTCCCTGAAAATATCAGGAGCTTCATCCCATTTTCTGTCAAGAAACGCAGTTATCAGCGGATGATTCCTTGCATATTCTGTTGTAAGATCAACCGGGCCATAAATATCCACAACAGCTTTTATTTTTTGATCATACGGATTAAGGCCGGAAGTGTCGTTAATATGTGTCCGGTTTTTCCATCCGTAAGCTGCGAGTGTGGCCAGGTGGGCCCCGGCTGATCCTCCGATGAGGGCAATCCGGGATGGATCATACCCATAATTTTCTGCATTTCCGTGAAACCATCTTATGGCATCCGTAATATCTTCAATGCAGGCAGGATAAGGACCATCCCTGAGCAGCCTGTACGATACCGTTGCAGTGATATAACCTTTCTGTGCATAACTCAAGAGATAAACGAGGTAATCAGACCGTTCTCCGCTTTTCCAGGAGCCACCGTGAATAAATACAAGGAGAGGGGCTTTTTTTTCGAGGTTTTTAGGACGGTAAATATCCAGTTGAAGCGATTTACCGTTAATGGTTTTATATTCAATGTCTCTGATCTCCTCAATATCCTGTGGAACTGCAGGCTCAAGATCCGCCAGCTTTTCAAACCCCAGCCATATTGAAGCATATAACGGAGGAGTAAAATAATATCCCACCGGAGCTTTGTCCGGATTAAGCGATGACCATATCTGTGGGAAGATAATCCACAGGATAAATAGGGAAAGGATTGCCAACAATCCGATGAGGAATAATTTCAGTATACGAATTATCATATGTTAACAAATATATTTAATAAAGTCACAATTCTTCGAGCATCTCCCTGAGATTCTGATGCAGAATGCCTGCCGTTTCCGGACCCAGGGAATTTTCTTCGCCGTAGGGGGAATCATTACTTCCATATGTAAAGGGGGCCTTCACATCCCACTGGCTTTTAGGGATGATATATCCTATTTCATCGTTGGCGAGGCCGAAAATAAATTTATATTTACCCGGCATCATATCCCTGATACAGGGAATTTCTTCAGGGTTCAGTGCAAAATCATTTCCAGCGGGAGCTTCAATACCACCGTTAATAATTTCAGGATATACCTCTCCCGGGAATGTTGCAAAGGAGGCCGGGCCTATAATGAACGCAGTGAGTTCAGACCTCATTTTCATCCATCCGCTTGTGCCTCTGTCAAATACCCCAAGCATTGAACCAAGGCGGAAAAGTGTGTTCTGAATTGGCAGGATAACTGTCCGGGCAACAAGGCTTATAGCTGCAGAATCGATCTTTTCAACCGGATTTTCCATTGCTTTTAATGCCAGCATGGCGATCTGTATTCCCTGTGCTTCAGCTTTTTTGAAGGAGGGTTCGTTATATTCAATTCCTGTAAAAGGATCTTTTACTCCAAGGCTGGGATGAGTTGTCATCAATCCTCCGATTGCACCATTTATATATAATACTGTCCCTCCGGTACCCTGCATAATAAGAGAGTCGTCTGACCAGATACCGTTTTCAATACCTTCTCTTACATAATGAGGAAAATCAGAAGTTATAAGCAGATTTTTTCCCCAAAGGGTTTCCGGATGATCAGCCCATGATACAATCGCACCCATTGTTTTTTCACTTTCCTTATCCACAGCTTTAATGATCCTTAATCCGGAATCATAAACGTCCGGTTTCCGGGTGTCTGTAACGAGATGTTCTGCACCTGTAAGATCTTCTGAGAACTCAAGAATGGCAGGGCGAAGGTTACTGGCGGCAGTAAGTACAGACTCCACGATCCTTGTCTTAACGAATTCAACATAATCCGGATCGGTGCCGCTTTTAAATGGTGATTTACCCCAGAGTCCAAGCAGGTCAGGACCTTCATGCACATGTGTGGAAATAATCATTGTATAATCAATGCCTGCTTCCTGTGGGATCTTGTTTCTTGTATCTATCACATTATTGTTCATATACCCTATAGCATCAAGAACAACTATTGCAATTCTGGTGGTTCCGTCATCGATAACAATTGTTCTTGCCCAGAGATCATCGTGAATACCGTTGGCAGCCCGCTTGTTGCCAAAACCAGCTATCCAGACCGGATCGAAGATGCCATTCCCGTTGCCGTCAGTGAATGTATCACCCTTTTCAGGTTCATACTTTGCGTTTGAATCTGAATCATTCCACCTGTCCGGTACCTCAGGCGTAATTGTTACTGAGGCGAAGCCTGCTTTCAACTCTGATGCTTTGCCGGAAAGGATTTTCATATCAACCTTATAACCGGGATTCCGGTCTTTCATATTTTTACCGGCGATGACCACCAATATTATTAAAGCAGACAAAAGGAATAATCCAATAATTTTTAAAATGCGTCTTATCTTCATGAATTATTCAGATTTTACTTATGGCAAAGTTGATGATAAAAGCCAGAATATCAAAGAACATAAAAATGTTCAACTTAAAAAACGCATCAATTCATTAAGAAAAATTAATTTTATATCCTTTATTCTGTAACAGGTTAGTATTTCAGCCGTCTTTCAGGATAAAAAATATTAATATCTGATTTGATGGTCGATAACAGGAAAGTATTGATTGTGGGAGCCGGTGTTGGTGGCATTACAACTGCTTTGTACCTTTCAAGGGAAGGGTATCTGGTAGAAGTATTTGAAAAGAATTCTGCACCCGGTGGAAGGTGCGGGCAGGTAATACGTGACGGACACAGGTTTGATCTTGGCGCCACAATGCTTCTGATGCCCGGAATATATCGCGAAGTATTCGGATCACTTGGAATAGAACTCGAAGCCGGCAGGGATATCTTCCCCTTAAAGGATCTTTATAAGATACATTTCGATGATGGCACTTCTCTGTCATTTACATCTGATATCGAAAGGATGAGAGACCAGCTTGAAAAGATTGAGCCAGGAAGTTCCGGGATGGCTGAGAAATATATAAAAGCAGGGTATGAGATTTTCAGGCTTGGAATGGAAAAGCTCATTGGACGTAACTTTTATAATCTGTTTCAACTTGTTAATTTCAGAAACATCGGACTTCTTATCAGGTTGAAGGTCTTTATTTCAAACTGGAACTATGCAAAGAAATTTTTCCGGCATCCACATCTGAGAATGGCATATACATTTCAGAATATTTATGTCGGACAGAGTCCATTCGATTCACCGGCACTATTTTCAATGATCCCCGCGGCAGAGTTGACGGAAGGATCGTTTTTCGTTAAAGGCGGTATGTATGGTATTATTGAAAAGCTTATGGAGGCTGCCGGGAAATCGGGGGTTGTATTTCATTTCAACTCTCCTGTCGGTAAAATTGAAATAACAGACAGTATAGCAACCGGAATAAAACTTGAGGACGGGACTTTCCATAGTGCCGGCATTGTAATAGCAAATGCTGATCTTCCTTACGTTTACCGTAATCTTCTTCCTGATAAAAGAAAAGCGGAAAGATTGGAAAAACTAAAATATTCATGTTCCGCTGTTTGCCTTCACTGGGGCCTGGACAAAGAATATTCTCAGCTCGATCAGCATAATGTATTCCTGTCGGATGATTATAAAGAAGGTCTCGAAAGGATATTCAGGGATAAAACGATGGGTGACAATCCCAGCTTTTATGTTCATGCTCCTGCCAGATCTGATCCGGATGCAGCTCCGGCCGGACAGGACAGCCTTTCATTTGTTGTCGCAACCGGGCATCTTGATAAAGGGAAAGGACAGGATTGGGATTCAATAAAAAAGAGAGCTCATGATTATGTAATTAAGCGGCTTAAGAAATCAGGAATGGATGATATTGAGCAGCATATAAAATTTGAACTGGCATATACTCCCGAAAGCTGGGAGACCGGATGCAATGTTGCAAGGGGAGCAGTATTCGGAAGTCTGGGCCATAATATTCTTCAGATGGGGTATTTTCGTCCTCATAACCGTCATGATCACTACCATAATCTTTATTTTACAGGCGGAAGCACTCATCCCGGAAATGGGATTCCAAATGTCCTGATCTCTGCCAGACTTGTGGCTGAAAGAATTCTGGCCGGAAGAAATAGTAAAAATAAATCTGAAATTAACCAATGACCTCACAAAGGGAAGAATTCCTTAAAATCTTCGATTCAATAGAATTCGATAAAATCAAAGATCATCCGAATATTCTGATCGCGGCAAGATTCTGGCCGCATGAAAGATATTGTGCTGCAGAGATCTTCTACAAATTCATGCGTAAGATCGACGATATGATAGATGATTATAAAGCATCTCATAAATTGATTGCCGAAAGTGAAAGGGATAGCTTTGTTTCAAAAGTGAATGAATGGCAGAAAATGATAATCAAATCTGAGGAATGCAACCCTCTTCAGCAGGAGATGATAGATACAATTGAAAAGTTCAGGATGCCGCTATGGCCTCTGGAGAATTTTGCCAGATCGATGCTGTTTGATATAAATAATGA
>CAZWUB010000006.1:0-30449 GCA_964637415.1 uncultured Rikenellaceae bacterium | reverse complement strand
TTTGATCTGAAGGAGATTGCTTACGGACATCCTGTAAGCGAAAATTTCCGGCGGATGATTGAAGAGTATTATATACTTGCTGATCAGTACAGGATTCATACCTTTGAAATGCTGGAGAAGATCCTCCCTCTTCACGCACCAAGATACCAGCTGAGCCTAATGATAATATTCAATCTGTACCTGATGGTGTTCGAAAAGATAAATGTTGAAAAAGGTACCTTTAAAAGTGCTGAACTTAATCCGACTCCTGAGGAGACCCGGCAAAGGGTCTATGAGACTATTGTAAATTTTGCCTCAAGATAAAACCTGTTCTGTACTTAAGCTTTGGTTGGTAAAGCCAGTATCCGTTAACATTTACAAAGGTTTACATGACGTCATGAATTGAGTAATCAGTCTTTCCATATCTTTCTGATTATCGAGCTGGTCAAAGAACTGATCGAGGAAATCGGTAATGTCTTTTTTTGACCTCTGCTCGAGTAACGGAAAATCATTGATAACTGAATAAAAAGATCCTTTGAGATTTTTAAATTCTTCAAGAGCTCCGGCAAATACCTCGCGGCTTCTGCATATTCCGACATATTTCCGGTCGCGGTTCGATGTTAGTCCTGTTGCAGCATCCGGGAATCCGTAGCTTGCATTTACAAGCCCTGCCAGGTCAAAATCGTAAGGCACTGCAACTCCAAGTCCTGTGCCTGCATAGTTTGACGGCACTATAACTGAAATGTTTTGCAGTCCGGGTACAGCCCAGTCCCACTGTGATACCATATAACTGAAAATTGCCACCCTGTCCATGAGTGCCGGTACTATATTTTTCTGAGTCAGACGGGTTACCTTAACAATTGATGATTGTGTTCTCAGGGCCAGGATATCAAGAGGTTCAATAAAGAATCCGTATTGCTTTACTGGCTTTCTTTCTTTATGAGTATCAATATATTCTATTCTCAGCAGCCTTACTTTGAAACTTGTATCAGTCAGGACGCTGAATAATTTATAAACAAGGTATTCTCTGAGCACAAAGTCATCAGAAGCTTTTCCTGTCTGGCAATGGGTTACAAGTTTGATCTTCTTTATTTTCCCCGTATCGGAATATGCATCGAAAGGCTTTTTGAAGGTAAGCTGGATAGGTGGAAAGCTGCAGGTCCTGAACCTGTAATTCCCCCTAGGTTTTATTTTTACCTTACGGTCGATTGTATCATTGTCAGGCAGGGTAAATGCAATTATTCCGTCGAGGGAACCAGTTTTAAGATTCTTTTTCAGGAAAGTGGAAATATCAAATTGTAACGAAACATTGAGAATGTCATCACTCCCGAAGAGTGTTAATTTCTTTTTGATAGTATCGCTTTTTAAAGCTTGTTGATCAGTTTGTTTATCCTGTCCGAAGAATGACACTGGAGTAATCACCATGAGAACTATCAGGCAGATGATTGTCCTTTTGTATCCGGATGTAGAAAAAGGTTTAGTTTTCTTCATTGGATTTATCTTTTGTTAATATTGAAACATATTTCTTTATTACCGGCCATTTTTCTTCTTTTATTTTGGCCCCGACAACCTCGATAACATTTCCTGCAAGCATTGATCCGAGTATCCCGCATTTTTCAAGATCAAGGTCATTCGCGTAAGCGTACAGGAATCCTGATGCATAAAGGTCTCCTGCACCTGTAGTATCCTTGCATCTGACCGGCAGCGAATCAACTTTAATCAATTCTTCTCCCTTTTTCAGCCACGATCCGGCAGGGCCTATTTTTACAACAGCAATACTGCAGTACTCTGACAACTTTTTAACTGCTTCCTCAGGGATCAGTCCCGTGAATACCCTTGATTCATCTTCATTGGCAAAGATTATATCAATATAATTCCCGACGATTTTCTTAAAATCATTCAGATATGCTTCAACAACATTGTAGCTTGCCAGATCGAGCGCAATTGTCATATTCTTTTCCCGTGCAATATGACATGCCGATTCCACAAGCTTGAAATTAGTAATCAGGTAACCTTCAAGATATAGAATGTCGAAACCTGTAAAAAGATCAGGGTTAAGGTCTTCTGCATCGAGTTCGATGGCAGCTCCAAGGTGAGTTGCGAAAGTACGTTCCTTATCTTTGGAGACGAGGGCTACTGCGGTTCCTGTTATTGAATCCCGTCTTGACAGCATTGTTTTAACGCCTGCACGTTTCATTTCATCTTCAAAGATCCCTCCTGTTTCATCTTTTCCGATAGAGCCTACAAATCCTGCCCCGGCGCCAAGCATTGCCAGACCATGAATTGTATTTGCTGCAGACCCGCCGGGAGAGAAGGTTCTTTTGAAATTTATTGTTTCAGATTTGATCATATTTGATCTTTTTTCATCCACAAGCTGCATGCTTCCTTTAGGCAGTGAGAATTTCTCAAGCAGCTTATCATCTGTGATTGGGGTCATTACATCTACAAGTGCATTTCCTATACCAAGTATTTTCTTCATTCTTAAAAATTTCCTTAAAGATATTGCTTAATTCACTAAAAGACCTTATTTTTGGGTCGCTAAATTTTAACAGGGTTTAGCAAAAATTCCTCAGTAGCTCAGTTGGTTAGAGCAACGGACTGTTAATCCGTGGGTCGTAAGTTCGAGTCTTACCTGGGGAGCATGATACAGGAGATGATTAAAACTATCTCCTTTTTTTCGCTGCAATGTTTTACATTTATATTTTATTATCAGAAGGATCCGGACATTATTATATTGGTCATACAGATGATCCGGACCAGCGTTTATTTGAGAATAACAACGCTGAATCCGTCACCTTTACAAGCAAGTATCGGCCGAGGAACCTGGTTTTTAAGTATCCTGTTTCAGAAAAGAGATCTGATACTATAATGGTTGAGAGATATCTGAAAAAGAGAAGCCCCTATTTATCTGAGGAGTACTGTTAGTGGAGATAAAACTGAGATTTCGACCGATAGAAAGGTAAATCCTGAAAATTGGAATAAAATTGCTGAAAGAGTTGCCGGAAGAAGTGAACATGTTATATCCTGAAGAAATTATTTAACCCAAAATACAAGTGAGACATTGTTCCATGCCCGGATTTCTTATTGATCTAATTCTATACTTTCCCTGGTAACCTGTTCAATGAAACTATCTCCATTTTTATAGTAATTTGTAGGATATGGATGCGTTTCAATAATTGGATATTTAATATTTATCTTAGAATACATTTTTAGATTATCAAAGACATTTTCACTAAACTGGTCCGAAATTAACAATAAATCAATATCTGACCATTCGTGCATATTACCCTTAGCAAAAGAGCCAAAAATAAATACTTTGTAAAAAGTCAATCCATTTAATTTACAATCCATTAAAAAGGATTTAACAGTATTTATTGCAGTTTCTCTTGTAACCATATCCTGAATTCATTTACAGATTTAATCATATCTTTTGTAAATCTCTCATTGCAAATATGATGCATTTTAGTCATATAATCAGGGTAGCGACCTTCTAAATGAAATCTATTGAGAATCAATAAAAATTCACTTTGTTCTTCTGTCAGGATAATAGGAGTGCCTGAAAGCAAAGAAATCAAATTATGTGTTCTTGGGGGTACATTTTCAATATTATGCTTGATCCAGAGTGATTTACATAATTTTTCAATCACCAAATGGGCAAAAAATAAAGACTGTAAATATTTATTTCCATTAAACAGGGTATGAACCGCATCCCAGTCATCATTTGCCTGTTCAATCCAAAACTTAATATGTTCCTCCTTAATTTTCATAATCCCAAAAATAATCAATTTCTATGATAAATAGTAACGATTGGAGCAACCGGTTATGGTTGCACTTTAAAGGGCGGTTTACCAGGAAATAAAAACACCAACAACCATTGTCAACGGGCAGATAATTTTGGAATCAAAATCCAAAAATAACAGGTAATTCTGGAAAGCAATTCCAAAAATATCTAAATTATCATTCCGGCACCCACTGTTTCATTTGTCCCTTCATCAATAAGGATCAGACTCCCGGTATAATTGTTTTTCTTATAAGAGTCAAAGACAACAGGCCTGCTTGTTTTAATGCTGATATTAGCTATATCATTCATTTTTACGTTAACATTTTCAAAATCCTTTTCAAGGCTGTTGATATTCATCCTGTAATTGACCTTTTTAACAACACAAGCAGCCTCATTTGTATTTAACCGGATAAGATATCTTCCACCAATCCTCATGGGATTTTCATTAAACCAGCTGATCATCAGAGTAATATCCTGACTTACAATTGGAAGATCATAAGGTGGTGCCAGCATATCTCCCCGGCTGATATCAATCTGATCTTCCAGGGTAACAGATACTGAATCCCCTTCCCGGGCTTCCGGGAGAGATCTGCCGAATATGTCTATACTTTTAATTTTTGATTTAATCATTGATGGCAAAACAATTACCTCATCTCCCGGCTTGAAAATACCACCGGTTATGCTCCCTGCATAACCCCGGTAGTCGTGATATTCTGATGTGTTTGGACGAATAACTGTCTGCACGGGGAACCTTGGATTTTCAGTATCTTTATGCTTGTTGATTTCTATTGTTTCAATAATGTTCAGGAAAGTTTTTCCATCATACCATTTCATGTTTTCTGACCGGTCAACCACATTATCTCCGTATTTCGCACTTATAGGGACATAGCGAGTGTCATTTATTTCAAGTTTCCCGGCGAGGCTGGTAAGTTCAGACTTTATTTCATTGTAAACAGTTTCATTCCAGTTTATCAGGTCCATCTTGTTGATAGCGAAAAGAATATACCGTATATCAAGCAATGATGCTATATATGTATGTCTGATGGTCTGTTCAAGTACCCCTTTTCTTGCATCAACCAGTATAACGGCAAGATCAGCAGTACTGGCTCCGGTTACCATATTCCGTGTGTACTGAATGTGTCCCGGCGTATCGGCAATTATGAATTTTCTCGCCGGTGTGGCAAAATACCTGTAAGCAACATCAATTGTGATACCCTGTTCCCGTTCGGCCCTTAATCCGTCGGTAAGAAGTGAAAGATCAATTTCCTCTCTGCCGAGTCGTTTTCCTGATTGAACGATATGCTCCATCTGATCTTCGAATATTGATTTGCTGTCGTAAAGCAGACGTCCGATCAGCGTGCTCTTTCCATCGTCTACACTGCCTGCAGTTGTAAATCTAAGCAGGGTCCTTCCATTTCCGTTTATCTTATTTTTCATTAAAAATATCCTTCTTTTTTGCGGTCTTCCATAGCTGCTTCGGATCGTTTATCATCATACCTTCCTCCTCTTTCTGTAACTCTTGTGGCTGCAATTTCAGAAATTATTTCTTCGAGTGACTGAGCATTTGAAAGAGTAACTCCAGTGCAGGTTATATCTCCTATTGTCCGGCAACGGACATCAGTTTCGAATACTGATTCATCCGGCTTAAGTTGCATAAAGGGAGCCCAGGCAAGATGTACGCCATTACGTTTAAATATTTTCCGTCTGTGAGTATAATATAGCCCTGGCAGCTTAATATTCTCACTTAAAATATATTGCCATACATCCAATTCTGTCCAGTTACTAATAGGAAATACTCTGAAGTGTTCTCCCATATTTTTATGCCCGTTAAAAATATTCCAGAGTTCCGGTCTCTGGTTTTTCGGGTCCCATTGACCAAATTCGTTCCTGTGAGAAAAGAATCTCTCCTTGGCTCTTGCTTTCTCTTCATCTCTCCGGCCTCCACCTATGGCAACATCGATTTTTAATTCATCGATGGCATCAAGTAATGTTACAGACTGTGCTTTGTTACGACTTGCATTGACTCCTTTTTCCTCAGCGACTCTGCCACTGTCAATCGAATCCTGGACATATTTCACAATTAATTCTACTCCAAGTTCCCGGGCCAGATCATCTCTGAATTTAAGAGTCTCTTCAAAATTGTGGCCTGTATCAATATGCATCAGGCTGAAGGGCATTTTAGCCGGCCAGAATGCTTTTTTTGCCAGATGGACCAGTACTATTGAATCTTTACCTCCCGAAAATAGAATCACCTTTTTTTCAAACTGGGCCGCTACTTCCCGCATAACATAAATAGCCTCATTTTCAAGTTCTTTAAGATGAATATCATTTATAACCAATGTGTTGTTCATGTTTGTGAAAAAGTTAGCAAGTTATTTAATATGAAGGCCGCATTCTTTTATACCACCTGTTTCCCACCACCATCTGCCTGACCGGAAATCCTCTCCGGCTTTCACGGCTCTGGTACAGGGTTCACACCCGATACTTATAAAATCTTTGTCGTGAAGGATATTATACGGCACGTTATTTTTCCTGATGAAACTCATAACATCTTTGAATGACCAGTTATAAAGAGGGTAAAACTTATATAAGTTCTTATTCTTATCATATTCGAACCAGTCCATCTGACTTCGTTCTTCCGACTGATCTGCCCTGATACCGGAAATCCATACTTTTTTATCTTTAAGAGCACGGTTAAGAGGTTCAACCTTTCTGATCCTGCAGCATTCCAGCCTGTTTTCACGCGAATAATAGAAACTATAAGGTCCTTTCTCAGTTACCAGCGATTCAACTGCTTCATTACCCGGGAAGTATATTTTAATCTTCTTCTTATATTTTTTTAATGTTTCATTAAAGACTTTATAAGTTTCAGGAAAGAGTCTTCCGGTGTCGATAGTGGCAATTTCGACAGGCAGGTTATTTTCAAAAATAAAATGAGTTATAACCTGGTCTTCAGCTCCGAAGCTTGTAGTGAAAAGTATTTTGTCAGGAAACTGTGACGTTAGTATTTCTAATGATTCGGGGATTGATTTTCCCCTGAGCAAGCTGATCAATTCTGTCGTATCTGACTCTCTTTTCATCTGATTTCTTTTTAAATTTAAGTTTTATCCTGTGAATATGTGCCCATAACCTTTCATGGAAGTAATACAGGATAGTCTTTGTAACAACCTCAACACCTCCTATCGAAACAGCTAAACTTATTTTCCCCGTTATAAAGTAGCTTATCAGCATTGTATCAAGTGTCCCGACAATTCTCCAGGAAAAAGCCTTTATTATGCTTTTGAGCGGTTTATCCGCTCTGTCGCTGATGTTGCAGACTCCTTTTTTCAGAGTATTTCTTCCACCTTCGTTTATAATTACATCAAGCATAAATCGGCTCTTTATTTCTTAACAAATGTAAACTTACTGACAGACAGGTGGATTAGTAATTATGCGGCAAAACAGATGGTATTTATACCAACCATGTTATATGCAAAAAGCTTTAGTCATTCAGAGATCGGCAGGCTGAGCTGAATACTTGCCATACCTGTAAGCCTATTCAATCAATTAAATTATATTTATATGATTAAAATTCAATTAAGGAAATTATGAATATTTGAAATTTTAAATAAGAAATATCTGCAAATGAAAAAGCTGTTTTTAATCCTTATCCTGTCACTACTATATAACGGATTGTTCTCAAAAGAGATCCATGTTTCAGTGAACGGCGATGATAATAACGAAGGATCTTTACAAAAACCCTTCAGAACGATTAGTCGTGCAGCATTTGTGGCGATGCCGGGGGATATTGTCATTGTGCATGCAGGAGAATACCGTGAACAGATTGTACCTCCGAGGGGAGGTAACTCTGAAACAGAAAGAATTGTATACCAGTCAGCCCGCGGTGAGAATGTGGAAATCAAAGGATCGGAAATAGTTAAAAACTGGGAGAAGGGTCAGAATGATACATGGTCCGTAAAAATTCCCAACAGCTTTTTTGGAGAATTCAATCCCTACAGCGATCTGATACGGGGCGACTGGTTTAACCCGACCCCAAAAGACAGGAAATATCATACCGGGGCAGTTTATCTGAATGGCGACTGGCTGATGGAGGCTGCATCAATGGAAGAAGTGATGAGACCGGCAGATGAGAATAACCTGCTTTGGTATGCAATTGTTGACTCAATAACAACAACTATCCGGGCCCAGTTTAAGAATGCAGATCCAAACCGGGAAACAGTTGAAATAAATGTACGTCAGACTATTTTTTATCCCGATAAACCTTTTATCAATTTTATTACAATCAGTGGATTTAAAATGCAGCATGCTGCAACAAACTGGGCTCCGCCAACAGCAGAGCAAATGGGTTTGATTGGAACACACTGGAGCCGGAGATGGATAATTGAAAATAATATTATTCAATATTCAAAATGTGTCGGGATTTCACTTGGAAAATACGGAGATGAGTTCGACAATAAAGATACTGAATCTGCGATTGGTTATGTGGGTACAATTAACAGGGCGCTTGCTTTTGGCTGGAATAAGGGTACCATAGGCGGACATATTGTAAGAAACAATACTATCGCATTCTGCGAACAGGCTGGTATTGTTGGAAGCATGGGATGTGCCTTCAGCACAATTCATGGAAATACAATCCATGATATTCATGTCCGGAGATTATTTACAGGGGCTGAAATGGCTGGCATAAAATTCCACGGGGCTATTGATGTTCAGATTTCAGATAATCACATATACAAAACTGTTCTGGGAGTTTGGCTCGACTGGATGGCTCAGGGAGCACAGGTTAAGAGCAACCTTATGCATGATAATTCGCAGGACATTTTCCTTGAGGTGAACCACGGGCCGATGCTAATATGTAATAATATCCTGCTCTCAAAGGCCAATCTTCTTATGAATTCCAGCGGAGCTGCATTTGTTCACAATATTTTCGGTGGCAATATTACCGTGATTTATTATGATTCGCGACTAACACCATTTCACAAGCCCCATTCAACTTATGTTGAGAAACTGTATGATAATCCGGGGGGTGATGTTCAGTTCATCAATAATCTGTTTGTAAATGAAGGTAATGCAAGTCAGTATGGGAGCGCAATATTACCGGTGACCTTTGACGGTAATGTATTCACCAAAGGAACCATCAGACCGGTTCCGGGGGGTCAGAAGGAACGGTTCGGCGAAATGAGCAAGGCAGCAAGGGAAGAATATAGAAAAAAGAAACAGATAGATGCTGTTGAAAGGAATTCATTAATAAAACAGGATTTCGACGGAACAGCAAAGATTATTAATGAGGATGGGGAATTTCTTCTTGAAATTGCTCTGGACAGGAGCTGGCTCACAGAAAAGAAAAGGAGTATGGCATCGACAAAATCATTAAGCAAAGCGATTATTCCGGACTTGCCTTTCGAAAACATTGATGGTTCGGAACTGTTAATAGATAAAGACTATCTCGGTGAATTGCGGGATAAAAGCAATCCTTCTCCCGGGCCTTTTGAAATTAAATCAAACGGAAAACAAAGAATTAGAGTTTTTCCCCGGCTTTAAAACTCAGGAAAAAATTATTTTCAGACCATTCCGAAGGTTTATCTCCTGTTTGAAATCTGACAGGTTGAAATGGATTTTATGGCAAATAAAAACTAAATTTACATTCAGCTAAAACTCAAAAAACAAATAAATCATCCATTATGAAGAAAATGTCATTCTTATCAGTTTTGTTAATTATTCCGTTTGTATTATCAGCACAATCAGGGAAGGTATTTGATAACCTTTCAATGAAAAGTCAGATATTGAAAATGGAGAGGAAGTATTCAATTTATCTTCCTCCCGATTATGAAACCTCAAGCAGGAGTTATCCTGTACTTTACCTCCTCCATGGAGCCGGAGATGATCAGACAGGATGGGTCCAGTTTGGTGAAACGAAATATATTGCCGATAAAGCGATAAATGAAGGCAGGTCTACTGCACTCATTATTGTAATGCCTGATGCAAATACAGGCAGGAGGGGTTATTTCAATGCCATGAAAGGAGATTTTCAGTATGAAGATTTTTTCTTTAAGGAATTCATACCGTTTATTGAGAAGACCTACCGGATCCGTGCAGAAAAGCAATTCAGGGCTGTAGCAGGTCTCTCTATGGGAGGAGGAGGGACAGTGCTCTATGCACTTCATCATCCGGAAATGTTTGCTGCGGCATGTCCTCTGAGTGCATCTGTAAGAACCCGTACAGCAGATCGGGGAAGAATTGCAGCTGCTGATACTGCAGGTCTTACAACAAAACAGATCGATGACTATCTGAACCAGCACAATGCATTGTATCTGATAGAGAACATGCCCGATGATAAAAAGACTGCGGTCAGATGGTATATCGACTGCGGGGATGATGATTTTTTGTATGAAGGGAACTCATTGATGCATATTGCCATGCGTCAGAAAGAGATCCCACATGAATTCAGGATAAGAGATGGCGCTCATACCTGGCAATACTGGAGAGAAGCTCTTCCGGAAGTGCTGGGATTCATTTCAAAGGCATTTCACCGGTAAAAAGTATTTTTTTCTTAAAGGATTGCAATTAATCCATTTATTGTAATGAAAACCCTTCTGCTCATCCCGTTTTTATCTCTGATTTTGCCTTTAACTTTAAATTCTCAGGAACCTGATCAGATAATAGTTCCGGCCAGTACAAAGGTTGCTGACTGCTTCCCTCCTGAGGTAAGGTACCTGTATCCGGGTTTTACTCAGGGACAGGTCATTTTGCACAACGGAAATCATAATTCTGCCAGCCTGAATTATAATTTTCTTTTTGGTGAAATTGAATTTTTAAGGGGACGGGATACTCTTACAATCATCAACAAAAAAGAAGTTCGTTCAGTGATCATCGCTAAGGATACATTTCTTCTTGATAACGGGTATATCAGACTGATCTGCAGCGGACCTGTAAGGGTGGGGCTGAAAGAGGTCTTCAGTCTTAAAGATATTTTAAGGAAAGGAGCGATGGGGACAAACAACAGGACATCAGCTGTAGATACTTATAATACAATACCGCTTGACGGAAGGATTTATGATATGGTACCAAATGAAGACTGGGTATTCCGCAAAACAAAAGAATACTATTTTTCAGTCCGGTCAGGGGAGTTCTTACCATTCAACAGAAGAAATGTTTTAAAAATATTTCCTGAACAGAAGAAAACAATTGAGGAATATCTGAAATCGGAGAAAATCAATTTTGATTCCCGTAATGATCTTTTACAGCTTGCCGGATTTCTCGGCAGGGTGGAATAGCAGCGAAAGAGGAGGGGGAGAGAGGAAGGAGGGGGAGAACAGGAGAAGGGGAGAAGAGGAGAAGAGGAGAAGGGGAGAAGAGGGGGCGAGAGGGAGACGGGGGAAACACCTCAACGCCATAATGCCGTAACGCCGTAACGCCCTAACCCCATTATAGCCCCTGCACCATTGGGCCGCTGTGCCCCTGTGCCCGTGCGCCCCTGCGCCGTTGCGCCCCTGCGCCCCTGCGCCATTGCGCCATTATGCGGCTCCCTCATCAATAAAAAATACACTCTGCCTCACTAACCGATACCATTATTCCGATATTTGGTTATTTTTATATCGGACAATCTAAAACGAATATCATGACTGATCAACCCGGAAAAATAGGCAATTACCGTTACCGTATCCTTGCCCTTGTCTTCATGGCAACAACAATCAATTACTTTGACCGCAGTATTATAGGGGTTATGGCTCCTACACTTCAGAAACTTTTCGACTGGACAAATAAGGATTATGCTGCAATAATGGTCTCTTTTAAGATAGCTTATGGGATCGGATTGTTTTTCATGGGTGGAATTATTGATAAGCTTGGAACAAAGGTCGGATATACAATTTCAATTGCGATATGGAGCGTATTTGGAATGCTTCATGCTGCAATTAAACCGGCATTCAGCCTGATCGGATTTATTGTTGCACGGTTCGGTCTTGGTATCGGAGAAGCCGGAAATTTCCCGGCTGCAATAAAAACAGTGGCTGAATGGTTCCCGAAAAGAGACAGGGCTTTTGCAACAGGTATCTTTGATGCTTCGACAAGTGTCGGGGCAATACTGGCGCCATTTATTGTCGGGGCTATAGTTACCGTTGAAGGTGACAACTGGCAGATACCCTTCCTATTTACCGGGGCTCTCAGTGCATTATGGGTTTTTCTCTGGTGGAGAACCTATAAAAAACCCGAACTTCATCCAAAACTTTCCAAAGCCGAGCTGACATATATAAACAGCGATTCAGAACCGGAGTCGACAGAAAGAATTCCCTGGGTTAAGACCTTTCCGCGAAGAGAGACCTGGGCATTCGCACTTACAACTGTCACCGATGCGGTCTGGTGGTTTTACCTCTTCTGGGGTGCAAAATTCCTTTTCGAACAGTTCGGTGTTGATATCAATAATATAGGACTTCCGTTCCTTGTTATTTTCATTATGGCTGATGCCGGGAGCCTCCTTGGAGGTCTCGTTTCCGGAGCCCTGATAAAAAAAGGATGGTCGATCAATAAAGCCAGAAAAATAACACTGCTTGTTAATGCTATAATAATTCTTCCTGTCGCACTTGTCTCAATTGTTGAAAGCAAATGGCTGGCTGTATTCCTTATTGGTATCGGCGCTTTCGGTCATCAGTCATGGTCAATCAACAGCTATACCCTTGTCCCCGATGTTTTCCCCAAGAAAGCGGTTGCATCTGTGATCGGGATCGGTAAGATGGTCGGAGTTGCAGTGGCAATTGTCGCAGATCTTATTCTTGGCTCGGTTCTCGACACAGCCGGTAATACAGGATATTTCTGGGCATTTATAATTGCAGGATTTTCATATATTGCAATACTGGGATTTGTACATATGCTGATGCCGAAGATGACACCACTTGACGATAATCTGGAATATATTAAAAAGTAATTCCGGGCATTCATTTTTATCCTTTGTGCTCTTAGTGTGACCTTAGTGTCCTTTGTGCCTGCCTGCCGTCAGGCAGGGTTAAATGGTTTTTATTGAGTTCCTCTCTTGTTAAACGATATGAATTATGAATATTGCAGACAGTAAAAAAGCTTTGATTTTCATACTTGCCGCGATATCTGCTTCTATCTTCACAGGTTGTTCGTCAGGCATTTCACAGTCTGAAAAATCAGAAGTTATTGAAATACGTGGAATCTACGGCAGTCCAAATCCGTTCTGGAACAAAGGGCTCAAACTGAACGATCTGAATGTGAATGCGGTCTTCCTCAACTGGAAGGGTATAAATGAAAAATTGCTTGTAAGAGCGAAAGATGAAGGGTTAAAAGTATTTGCTGAGTTTCCGCTTCTTAACGGGAAGGATTATGTTGAAAAGCACCCGGAAGCATGGGCAGTTGATAATAATGGTGAGAAGGTTAAGCCTGCATCGTGGTTTATGGGAGTATGTCCGACAGAACCTGGATTCAAAAAGTTCAGAATGATGGAATTGAGGGACCTTCTGAAGAGATTTGATATTGACGGAGTCTGGCTCGACTATGTTCACTGGCATGCACAGTTTGAAGAGCCTGAAGCAATTCTTCCTGAAACATGTTTCTGTGAACATTGTATACATACATTTCAGGCTGCTGCAGGTATCGATGTACCTGATTTAAGTACCGGTGATCAGGCTGAATGGATACTCACAAATTACGATTCAATCTGGCGGGAATGGCGTTGCTCAGTCATTGCCGGCTGGGTAAGAGATGCCCGTATGGTTTTAAAGCAGGAAAATCCTGATGCCCTTCTCGGAATTTACCATTGTCCCTGGGCGGATGATGAATTTGAGGGAGCAAGATACAGGATACTAGGACTGGATTATGACATGCTGAAAGGCATTACAGATGTTTTTTCTCCAATGGTTTATCACGGTCGTATGGGAAGATCACCGGAATGGGTGAAGGAAAATATAGATTGGTTTTGCAGCAGCCTGAGTATTAAAGCAGATTCGTATCCGAAGGTATGGCCGATCGTTCAGGCTTATAACGATCCTTATGAGATAAAACCTGATGAGTTTAAGGCCGTTCTTCAATATGGTTCGGGCTCCTGTGCAACCGGCATTATGATGTTTACGGCCAGTTCCGTTGCCGATAGTCCTGAGAAGACGGAGACCCTGAAAAATGTCTATTCACACTATAACTATTAACACTTCCGGAAATAGAAAAACAAAATGAAAAAGTATCTGATTGTTTTCGTACTGACTTTGTATTGCGGTCTTATGAGAGGCCAGAATGCCGACAGCATCTGGATAGTGAGTAATTACACAAAATCGGAATTTAAGATCACAATGAGGGATGGAGTTAAATTATTTACTTCCGTTTATATCCCGAAGGATATTGCTGAAAAACATCCCATTCTGATAACAAGAACTCCTTATTCCTGTGCACCTTATGGTAAAACAATGAGACCCTACTGGAACAGTTATCTGAAATATTACCTGCGTGAAGGTTATATAATGGTGATCCAGGATGTCAGAGGCCGGTGGATGAGTGAGGGTCAATTTATAGATATCAGGCCATTGAACCCTGACAAAAAATCAAACAACGATATTGATGAATCCAGTGACACATATGACACTATTGACTGGCTGCTTAAAAATATCCCGGGAAACAATGGCAAAGTGGGGGTATTCGGGATTTCTTATCCGGGATTTTACTCCACAATGGCTGCTGCCAGCAATCATCCGGCTCTTGTTGCAGTAAGTCCTCAGGCGCCTGTCACAAACTGGTTCATCGGAGATGATTTCCATCATAATGGTGCTTTTTTTCTGATGGATGCTTTCAGCTTTTATTCAGCCCTGGGGTCGGGATTTGGAGTGCCTCGCCCTGCTCCGACAACAACTGGTCCGGTAAGTGTCGGATTTCCGGTTCATGATAATTATAAATTTTATCTGGAAACAGGGCCGTTGCAAGCTTTTATGAAACTGACGGGTGACTCTGTAAAATTCTGGAAAGACCTGTTTGCTCACCCAGATTATGATACCTTCTGGGAGGCACGTGATACAAGAAATGCAACAAAGGGTCTGAAACCGGCAATGTTATGGGTTGGAGGGCATTTTGATGCTGAAGATAACTGGGGTGCATGGAATTCATATAAGGCAGCTGAAATGAATAATCCCGGAAAGGAATTTAACAAACTTATAATGGGCCCCTGGTATCATACCCAATGGGCTTCAGCTGATGGTACCCACCTCGGTAATATTAAGTTTGGAAGTAATACTTCTCTCTGGTATCAGCAGATTTTTGAAATACCTTTTTTTAATTATTTCCTGAAGGAGAAGGGAGATATCTCACATCTGGCGGAAGCAAATATTTTTATTACAGGTTCAAATGAATGGAAATCTTTTAACAGATGGCCACCTGCGGGTACAGAAGGTAAGAGTCTTTTTCTTCATGAGGGAGGGAAGCTTGACTGGAATAATCCCGCTGTAAAATCAGGTTACAGTGAATATGTAAGTGATCCGGCAAAACCGGTTCCATATACGGAGGATGTCCATTTTAACAGATCGGTTGAATATATGGTAGATGACCAGCGCTTTGCTGGCAGAAGGCCTGATGTGCTTACATTCAAAACAGCTGTCCTTGATGATGATATTACTGTAACTGGCGTTATTACCGCAGATCTGGCTGCTTCAATTTCTACAACTGACGCGGATTTTATTGTTAAGCTTATTGATGTATTCCCGGATAATCTTGGATATAATGATGTTGATATTTATTCAGGGAAAGACCCTTCTCTTGTTTATCCGATGGGCGGCTATGAGATGCTGGTCCATGCTGAGGTATTGAGAGGCAGGTACAGGAAGAGTTTTGAAAAGCCTCAGCCGTTTGTTCCCGGGAAGGTTGAACAGGTAAAATATGATTTGGGTGATGTAGCCCATACTTTCAGAAAAGGCCACAGGATAATGATACAGATCCAAAGCAGCTGGTTTCCACTGGTGGATCGAAATCCTCAGAAATTTGTAAATATCTACGAAGCTCTGGATAGCGATTTTCAGAAATCAACAATCCGGATCTGGCACGATAACAAAAACAGTAGCAGATTAATCATTCCTGTATTGAACAGGCAGAATTGATCTATATTAAATATCTATAGATCAGCTCTTTTATAAAGTCAACTATTAGCGACTAATACCTTGGAAGGGTATATCCGTTATTATATGTTGGTGTTATAAGACTATTTGCTGTTTTAGTTGAAAACTGCTGTCTGTCATTGTTCCAGAAGACCTTCTCTCCTGTACGGAAAGCGATATTACCCATTTGTGCCACCAATGCAACATTACGGCCGATATTTATGTCGGCGTTAAGTTTCTGCGGAGTATTGTTCTTTATACAATCGAGGTGATTCCTGACATGGAGGTCAAGGCCCACACCAACATTTGCCTGGAGCGGAACGGCTTCTGTTCTGTCTTTTTCGGGAAATACCTCCCATCCTTTCCGGTCAAGGACAAGAGTGCCATTCTCTCCGGTATATGCCATCCCATGAGGTCTTTTCCAGTTTCCGAGACCAATTCCAATTGTATGTTCCCATGTCATTATGAAATCCTTGAAATCGTATGCTGCAGTCATGGTATCGGGAGTTACCATATCATCATCGGGGAAAGCATATTTACCACCGATTGCCATTACCGAAGTGGGAACTGCCTTGTTCATCCCGTATAAAATGTAGTCGATAAGGTGTACTCCCCAGTCTGTCATAAGGCCACCTGCATATTCCCAGTACCATCGCCATGTGAAATGAAAACGGTTCTTATTGAAAGGACGTTTGGGTGCCGGTCCAAGCCACATATTATAATCGACACCTGCAGGGACAGCTGAATCGGGAACTTTGGGTACCGGACCTTTCCAGTCGACAAATGACCAAGATTTACATGCCCTGATACGTCCCAGTTTTCCTGTTCTGAGGTAATTAACAGCATCAACAAAATGGGGCTGACTTCTCTGCCATTGACCTACCTGTACTATTTTGCCATGTTTCTTTACAGCTTTCTGCATAATGTTGATCTCAGTTATCGAATTACCGATAGGTTTCTCAACATATACATGTTTCCCTGTTTCGAGAGCATTACAGAGCATCAGACAATGCCAATGGTCAGGTGTCCCGATTACAACAACATCAATATCCTTATTTTCAAGCATATTGCGGTAGTCAACATACAACTTTGGCTTTGGACGCCCCATTTTTATAATTTCGTCAGTACGTTTGTTTAGGATATTGCGGTCAACATCACACATAGCGGCACACTCAACTTCGGGATTTTTGAGGAAGGATAACAAATCATTCCATCCCATGCTGTTGCCACCAATAAGTGCCACTCTTATCTTGTCGGATGGGGCTACTCTGACTCCTGATCGTGAATAAAGTGTTTCGAGAGGAATAACCGACCCTGCTGCCAGTACGGATGCTGTTTTAATAAAATTTCTGCGTGTTGAGGTCATAATTATGTTTATTTTTTAAAGAACCGGAAAGTTAATAGATAAATTGTTCAATTACCATACCATTTTGTTAAAAATGATGAAATTCATTTGAAGATCAGGAAACAGACAGCTTGCAATAATTGCCATTTATACTTACTTTTACATTCTCAGACGATAAAAATTATTTCCCTGAATTTGTAAAGTCCTTTAAACAATCTGAACAATTTTCTGAATTTGTAAATATTTAAATATAAGATAATGAAGAGTATAAAACTAATTATTTTATTTGTTTGCCAGGTATTATTTTCATCGGTTGTAATGGCACAGATCGGGAATCTTCAGGCCCCTATTCCCCCTGATCCCGATATTAAGATCGGCAGGCTCGATAACGGGATCACATATTATATAAAATATAACAAGAAGCCCGAGCAAAGGGTAGAGCTCAGGCTCGCTGTTAATGCCGGATCGATTTGTGAAACTGACGGGCAGCAGGGTCTTGCACATTTTATGGAGCATATGTGCTTTAACGGAACAAAGAATTTTCCAAGCAATAAAATAGTCGACATGCTTGAAGAGATGGGAATGAAATTCGGAGCAGAGATAAATGCTTACACAAGTTTCGACCAGACTGTTTATATGCTGAAGGTACCGACTGATAAGGCTGAAACTATAAATACAGGATTCCAGGTTCTCGAAGACTGGGCACATCAGGTAAGTCTGGATGATGAGGAAATTGATAACGAGAGGGGAGTCATAGTTGAGGAATGGAGGTTGGGTCTTGGGGCAGATGATCGTATGCAGCAGAAATATATTCCGGTACTGTTAAAAGGATCACGATATGCAGACAGACTTCCCATCGGGAAAATTGAAGTTATTAAGTCATTCCCGTATGATACGCTTCGCAGTTTTTACAATACCTGGTATCGGCCTGACCTGATGGCAGTGGTGGTAGTAGGCGACATTGATACAAAGCTGGCGGAAGACAAGATCAGGGAGCATTTCGGACGTATCCCGAAAAAGGAGAATCCGAAACCACGGATCGAATTCCCGGTCCCTGAAAATACAGATCCCCTGATAAGCGTTGTCACCGATAAGGAAGCATCGGGCTATGATGCTCAGATAATGTTCAAGCAGCCCAAAGCTCATTCAGTTACATATAATGATTACCGCAACAGTCAGATGCGGGCATTATATGCCAGTATGTTCAATACCAGGCTTCAGGAAATAGCTCAGAAACCTGACGCTCCCTTTATGTACGCCGGAGGCGGCTATGGATCTTTTATCGGCCGTTCAGTGGATGTTTATTCATTGTTTGTTTCCTCAAAGGAAAACCAGCTGGATAAAAGCATTGAACTCATTCTTTCTGAAAATGAAAAAGTTCGTCAGTTTGGCTTTAATGCTTCTGAGCTTGAAAGGGAAAAGAAGAACATCCTTTCTGCATATGAACAAGGAGCAAAAGAAGCTGATAAGACTGTTTCAGCGACTTTCGCGGATGAGTTTATAAGAAATTATCTGACACGTGAATGCATTCCGGGTTACCAGAAAGAATATGAGATTGTTAAAGAACTCCTTCCCGGAATAACAGTAGAGGAGATAAACAAAATGGGGCAGACCTGGATCACAGAAAAGAATATCATTGCACTTATTACTGCGCAGGAAAAAGAAGGAATAAAGGTCCCCTCTGAACAGGAGGTTGCAGAAATAATTAAAGCAGCAGGTTCTAAGAAAGTTGAAGCTTATGTTGACAAAGTATTGGATACACCGCTTTTAGCTGAAAATCCTGTTCCTTCACCGGTAATAAATAAAACAACAAACACTGATTTCGGATTTACCGAGATAGAGTTTGCCAACGGGGTCAGAATGATATTGAAACCAACCGATTTCAAGAACGATCAGATACTTGTATCATCTTTTAGTCCGGGTGGTCTTTCACTATATCCCGACCAGGATGTTCTGACTGCAACACTGGCCTCTACGGTTATTGTTCAGAGCGGACTGGGTGATTATAACATGACTGATCTGCAAAAGAAGCTGTCGGGTATAACTGCATCACTTTCACCATACATTGATGAGCTTCGCGAAGGAGTAAGAGGCACTTGTTCTCCTAAAGACCTTGAAACAATGCTTCAGCTCAATTATCTGTATTTTACCAGGATAAGACGGGATGAGGATGCTTTCAATTCTTTAAAATCGCGGTTAAAGAACCAGATCAGGCCGATGAAGGCTGTTCCGCTTATGATTTTTTCAGATACTCTTTCAAAGATAGTTTCAAAAAACAATCCAAGAGTAATTGCATTACCCACTGAAGAGCAGGTTGACCAGATAAACCTTGACAGGCTTATTGAGATTTTCAAAGACCGCTTTGCCGATGCGAGTGATTTTACATACGTAATGGTCGGTAATTTTAAAGTGGATGAGATTACTCCATTGCTGGAAAAATATATAGGAGGACTTCCTTCAACAAAGAGGAAAGAGAACTGGAGGGATGTATCGCCTGAATTTCCGGAAGGTAAAATAGTAGTTGATGTACCAAAGAACTCCGAACAACAGAGCCGTGTTGCGATGGTGTGGGAAGATGATTTCAGGTGGAAACCGAAAGACAGACAAGGGTTTTCGATGTTAATGAGTATCCTGTCGATCAAATTAAGGGAATCGATGCGGGAAGATCAGGGAGGCGTTTACGGTGTAAGCATCTCCGGAAGTCCGGAAAAACTTCCGGAACCAAAATTCTCAATAGTGTCACAGTGGGGTTGCAGTCCTGATAATATAGAAAAACTTGCTCAGACTGTTCTTGATGAAATGAATAAGATCAAAAAGGAGGGTCCTTCGGAGACTGATCTGAACAAGGTTAAAGAAACAATGATACGTGAACGGGAAACTCAGGTCAGGGAAAACACTTTCTGGTTATCATATCTTCAGAATCACTACCAGTATGGATCGAGGATCCTTTCACTTGAAGAATACAAAGGACTTGTTAATTCGATGACAGCAAAAAATATAAAGACTGTTGCAAAAAGATATCTCGATACTGAGAATTATGTAAGAGTGGCTCTGACACCCAAACCAGATCTGCAGGCAAATTAGATTCAGAATAATCCGTGCAGATCGGCGTTGATCTTGTCAATAACTTCGCTGAGATGGTCTTTGTTTGCGGGGAAATCATAGTGATCCGCCTCGATTATAAGCATTTTGCCCAGGTTATAGGTTTCTACCCATGCTTCATACCTCTCGTTAAGTCTTTTAAGGTAATCAATACGTATCGAGCTTTCATACTCACGTCCTCTTTTCTGTATCTGGTTTACGAGGGTCGGTACAGAAGCCCTCAGATAAAGCATCAGATCGGGGGGTTTGATCAGAGAGCTCATCATTTTGAAGAGGGCAGTGTAATTATCAAAGTCACGGGTGGACATTAATCCCATCGAATGAAGGTTTGGTGCAAAAATATATGCATCCTCGTAGATGGTCCTGTCCTGTACTATTGTTTTCTCCGATTTCTTTATTTCTATTATCTGGCTGAAGCGGGAATTCAAGAAATAGATCTGAAGGTTGAATGACCAGCGAAGCATATCTTCATAAAAATCATTCAGATAAGGATTGTCATCAACATCCTCATAATGCGGGGTCCACCCGTAATGTTTCGCAAGCAGTCCGGCAAGAGTGGTTTTCCCCGATCCAATATTTCCCGCAATAGCAATATGCATGATAAAATTTTTTAGGCATGTAAAAATATTAAAAAAATAGATGATTAAAGAAAATTATAAAGCTCTTCTATATACTCCCTCGTATTTGATAATCGGGGTACCTTATTTTGTCCTCCAAGTTTATTTTTAGATTTCATCCAGCTGTTGAAGGTACCAACAGGAGCAACCCTTACTACCGGTAATACGAGGTTAATATCCCTGAATCTTTTTGCTTCATAATCAGAGTTAACCGACTTGAGGGTTACATCCAGGACTTCTGTAAAATACCCGATATCAGACGGCATTTTTTCAAATTCAATTATCCATTCATGTGACCCCTTTGTTGATGTTCCCATGTAAACAGGACCTGCCGTGTATTCCGAAATAATTGCTTCAGTAGCTTTACATGCTTCATGCAGAGCTGCTTCTGCATTATCGATTATTACTTCCTCGCCAAATGCATTGATGAAATGTTTTGTTCTTCCGGTGATACGGATACGATAGGGATTAATGCTTGTAAATACCACAGTATCGCCCATCAGATATCTCCATAATCCCCCGTTGGTTGAGATGATAATCGCATAGTTCACACCCTCTTCAACTTCACCAATAGTGTAAGAAGGTGCTGACGGATTTTCAATTGCAGCTGCAGGAATGAATTCATAAAAGATACCGTAATCGAGCATCAGGAGCATATCTGATAATTTCGGGTCATCCTGGATCCCGAAAAATCCTTCTGAGGCATTGTAAGTCTCCATGTAATGCATCTGGTCGCCAGGTATCAGTTTCTTATAAAGTTCGCGGTATGGAGTAAAGCTTATTCCGCCATGGAAAAAGACTTCCAGGTTTGGCCAAACCTCAGGCAGACTTGTTTTCCCGGTATAACTGAGGATATATTTTATAAGGCTGAGATACCATGAAGGGGTTCCGGAAAAATTTGTTACATTTTGTTTAATTGTAGCCTTTGTTATCAGCTCAAGTTTCTTTTCGAAATCATCAAAAAGAGCAATTTCTTTCCCTGGGGTTCTGATTATTTCAGCGTAAAACGGACTGTTTTCGATCATAATTGCAGAAAGGTCACCGCATAAAGCCCGGCTTCCGAACTGGTCAATCCTGTGACTTCCGCCAAGAGTAAGAGCTTTCCCGGGGAAAATACGGGTTTTCGGATAATTATTTACGTATATGGCCAGGATATCCTTTACACCCCGGTATTGCGAGTCTTCCAGAGCCTCACGGCTCAATGGGATGAACTTGCTTTTTGAAGAAGTGGTACCTGAAGATTTCGCGAACCATTTTATTTTTCCCGGCCATAAAAGATCGGTTTCCCCACGGCCCAAACGCTCAACATAAGGCATAAAATCATCATAGGTCCGGAGTGGAACTCTTTCCTGGAAATCCTTGACAGAGGTTATTGATGCATACCTGTACTTTCGGCCCCATTCAGTGTTGGAAGCCTTTTCAAGCAGACGGGAAAAAATGTCCTTCTGCGTTTCAACAGGATATTTCCTGAAGAGGTCAATCTGCTTTAACCGGGAGGAATTAACATAATTAAATATCGAAGATATAAGAGGCATCGGGATTCTCAGTCAGACAATAAAGATAATCAAATTCATCATCAAAGGATTTACTCAGCTGAAAACCTCTTTAAGCACCAGGAGGGAGTTTATCCTTCTTAATCCCGGCAGATGGATAGAAAAATATTTCATCAGAGTCTCAAGTACTTCATTTCGCACAGCACCTGTAAGTATGATCTTATCCATATTTTCATAGGATGAAGAAAAGAGAGCGGAAAGAATGTAAGATATTTCAGGACCCGCATAATTTCCATGGGCCGGGGGATACTGAATAAAATTACCGTTCAGCATGTCAAAATACTTTTTATTAAAAGTGCCCGCTTTCCCGGGTTCAAATCCCAGAAAGCTGCTGAGCCCGGCCATAAACATCAGGTGAAAATTGGCATAGTTTCCTCGGCAATTGTCGAAATAAATAATTGAATCCTCCAGAAAATCAAACAGAGCCAGATTAGGACTCTCTTCTATAAGGACTGATGTAAGCACTTCACCAAGGAACAGGGCGACCGAACATTTCCTTATATCTGAATAAACGTCGGCCGGAGAAAATGAGGCTGAGAAATCCTTCATTATCTGCATTTCCCTCGATTCCTTATAATATATTGCCATTTCCAGGATGGACATAGGCTGAAAAAGAACATTGTGTTTTCCTGAATTTTTACTTCTCATCCCTTTGATCAGACATGATATTCGCCCGAACTTCCGTGAAAAGAGCTGAACAACTATCCCTGAATCTGAATATTTTATCTGATGAAGTACTATTGCCTTTGTGGATTCGATCATCAGTAAGTGCTTTTGTTCAAAAGTAATACAATTTGGTAATTATGGTTCTTGATCTGTGAGACCGGAATTATTATATTTGTCAATCAACCTGCTGTCTGATGATCGCTACAAAAAATGAGGAACTTGTAAAAAGGATTGCGAAGCTTGCCCGGCAGAATAAAGAACTGGAGGAAAGGGCAAAAACTTTGCAAAAACAAAATGAGAAGCTTCAGAGGGATTATGAAAAGATGAAAACCCTCTGTGAAAAGTTATCTCCGGAAGGGAAAAAGGAAGGCCCTGAAACCGAGAGGAAAGAAAAGTCGCTTAAATTCAACATGGCAACCGTTCTGTTCTCAGAAATTCATACAAGTTCAATAATGTCGGAAGGGACGGATTCGGCTTTACTTATGGATGAGCTTGATGAGATACTTTTCGAATTTGATCAGATTGCATCAAGGTATAAGATTGAAAAGATAAAGACGATAGGAGATACCTTCATGTGTGCCGGAGGAATACCGGTGAAGAACATTACAAACCCGGTTGATGTTGTAATGGCTGCTATTGAAATGAGAAGTTTTCTGTCCGATTTTGAGCAGAAGAAAAGAACAGGAGGTGAGAGATTATGGGAATTTAAAATAGGTATTCATACCGGACCGGTAACCGCGGCAGTAACAGGAAGAAAGAAGATCAATTATGATATCAAGGGAGATACTGTCAACACTGCCAGCCGTCTTGAAACGATATCAGAAAACTGGATGATATTGATATCGGTAATGACCTATGAACTCGTCAAGGAATTTTTCGACTGCGAATATTTCGGAAAATTACCTGTAAAATACAAGGGTGATCTGCAGCTGTACAGGGTAAAGGGACTCAAGCACGGATTCGCAGTTGACGGGAAAAGGATCCTGCCGAATGACGCTTTCCGGATTAAATTCGGGCTCATTCAGTTCACAGATATCCAGGAAATAATTCTCGACAAACTTGAGAAAGAGCTTCCCTCTTATCTCTATTATCATAATGTTAAGCACACAGTTGATGTTGTTACCGAGGTTGAGCTGATAGGTTGGGCGGAAGGGTGTACGGATGAAGAAATACTTATCCTGAAAACAGCCGCGTTGTTCCATGATGTAGGGCATACAGTTGCTTATGACAATCATGAATACCATGGAACAATAATTGCCAGAGAGATGCTGCCTCATTATAACTATACACCTGATCAGATTGAGCGGATCTGTTCGATAATAATGTCAACCAAACTGCCTCCGAAACCCTCAGATCTTCTCGAAGAGATCATTTGTGATTCTGATCTTGATTATCTTGGAAGAAGCGATTTCATACCTGTTTCAAATACTCTTTTTGAGGAGCTTAAATCTCAGAATAAAATGGGATCACTGAATGAATGGAATAAACTGCAGGTTAAATTCATTTCCGGGCATCAGTATTTCACCAGGACTGCCAGGAGATTAAGAGAAGTGAATAAGCAGCTTCAGATAAAAAGGATACAGAGCCTGATTTCATGAAAATGGATTAATTTATTACAAGCACTTTAATAACGCAAGATCGTGAACCGTCGGTAGCAGCACAGAATACCAGGTAAACGCCTGTGGCTACCCTTTGTCCGTTATAGGTCCTCAGATCCCATGAAGCCTGGCCACCGTCAGAGACAGTCTTATAAACGAGATTCCCGCTTATATCGGTTATGCTTACCCTGGTTTCCCTTAATAGTCCCGTTATTGTAAGGTTTCCTTCAAAATCTTCCCTTACCGGATTTGGGAAAGCATAAACCTCAGTAAATTCATCAGCACCTTCAGTTGCATCTCCACGCAGGGACTGAATACCTAAAGATGTGGCAAACCAGACGTTTCCTGATTTATTATCAACGCTTATACTCATAATTGAGTTTGAAAACAGAGGGCTGTTTGACTCATTATAATTTGCTATCTGTTTAACACCGTCAGGAGACAGAAGATATGCACCTGAATTGGATGTTCCTATCCATTTCCTGTTTGCCCCGTCGACAGCTATAGCGGTTATTGTTTCAGTGCCAAGCATATAATCCGCAAGGCCCGAACCATCATCCCGCGGTATCTTAATACGGTATGCCTTAAGGTCAGTGCTGAAAATTCTTTCAGGGCTGTAATACACTAAAGGACCCTGGTCGGTGCCTATCCAGATATTGCCATCGAGGTCCTCCGCAATTGAATAATATGATGAGAAAACTTTATTTTCAGAATCTGTAACAAGTATTTTTTTAGATACATCATCGCCGAAAGATTCCGGGGTACCCTTGTCATCAAGTAAAAAAAGTCCGTAGCCACGGGGAAGGATTACCCATTTGTGCCCGGCCCTTGTGATAATAATATCCCCGACTGTGGGAACAGTTATTGTGACCGGGTTAACAATCCAGGTCCCGTCAGGTTTCAGCGCTTTAATGGTACCCGGAACTTCAGGCTGGGTTACCCAGAGATATCCTTTATTATCAATCGCCATACCACATGTCCGGACATAAGGCTTCCCGGGTATAATATTATTCAAAGATGAATTGGCATCGGTATAATTCTTTACAAGCTTATTATCCTCATATTCCAGTAAACCTGTTCCCCAGGTTGAAATAAAAAAATGGCTGCTGTTGGCTGGATCTATGACAGCCCTCATAGCATCACTATTTGCCACTGAGCTTATCTGTTCCCAGGAATTATTTTCATAAACCGAAACTTTATAAGGCTTCCAGAGATTGTTCCATGAAGCATCGATACCACCTCCGCAGATTATTGTCTTCCCGTTCAAAGTGGTAATACTGATAGCATCATTTGAAGCCGGACCGGGAAGAGTCATGAAACTGAGATCGGTCATATTCTTCAATCTTAACAGTCCTGAGCTCCTGTCAGCTATCCATATATTATTATCATCCGGAACTGCCCTGGCAATGTCCGGAGTACCCCGGGAATAGTTATTTATTGTTTTGATCAGGGTGCCTTCCGGTGAATAGTATTTTGCCGAATTACCCGAAGAAACTGTAAATCCATCCGTACCAGGATCAATTGAATTGTTATACAGGCCGGATTCATAATAAAACAAAGAGCATGTTGTTTCAATAACATATAATGAATCTCCGTCAAAATTCTCTCCCGATCTGTTAGCATACAGCCTGTTGCCCGTGTAAATAAGGGCATTATAATTACCCGAAGGATTGGGTAACCTTTCTTCAAGTGACCAGTTGCCTGAATATGACAGACCCTCATCTGTAGCACCTGCGTAAAACAAACCCATGTCGGTTGCGGCATAAATTTTCCCGTTACCGAATGTCAGATCCCATACTTCGGCAGTACGATTATTATCTCCCGGCTTCCATGTATCATAAATTTCTTTTCTGATGAGATCGATTACAACAATGCCGAAACTACAGGAAAGAAATGCATATCTCCCGTTGGTTCTTATCCTGTTTATTGTTTTTTTACCGGGGATATATTTCCTGCTGATATCCGGAATATTATAGATCGTATTATTTGTTAACAGATCAAGGTTGGTACCTGAATAAGCAATAATAAGTGTATTATTCTCTTCTGACCAGCCTATAGTACTGATCCCGGTCTCAGTGAGCCCGTTAATTCTTGAAAGTTTTCTGAGTTCGTCGAATTCCCTGTTATAGACAAGTACCGAGAAGCCGGTTGATGCGTACACTTCTTTTGAGCCAACAGCAAGATCCTCAGCAAGGTTGTAGATGAGATGATCACTCCAGGTCCCGACCGGTGTCTGTGCAGACAGATCAGCAATGAGGGCTGTAAGGAGGATAAAGAGAAGTCTTGGTCTCATCAGGCAGATATTCAGTTAAATTTCATCTTTGGTTTGAGGGTCATGAAACCTGTCGAGGAATGATTTTAATTTTTCAATTGCCCTGGCCCTGTGGGAAATTTTATTTTTTTCACTAAGCGGCATTTCTGCAAATGTCCGGGTTTCACCCTCCGGGATAAATACCGGATCATAACCGAATCCGTCTTTTCCTTTCCTGTGTGAAGTGATCATGCCGTCAACAATCCCCTCGAAAATATATTCTTTCCCCTCCATTATAAGTGCAATAACTGTCCTGAACCTGGCTTTCCTGTTTTTTGACTTTCCCAGCATGGTCAGAAGCTTATCAATATTTGCATCTGAATTTTTATCTTCTCCTGCAAAGCGTGCTGATTTTACTCCCGGAAGACCTTTAAGTAACTCTGTTTCCAGTCCTGTATCGTCGGCAAATACATTCATATTTAAAATATTATGAACATACCTTGCTTTATGCAGAGCATTCCCTTCCAGGGTTGGTTCATTTTCGGGGATATCCTCAGTAATATTTAAGTCGGTCAGACTCAACAGCCTGAAGGAGTCATCCAGGATATTTCTGATCTCTCTGGTTTTATTCTCATTATTGGTTGCAAACACGATATCCATATCAGGGACTTTCAATCACCGGGTCAAAAATACTTAAAATTGGGCATTCCTTTTGACTGAACTTGATTAAGTATTACATTTGGAATAAGTTTATTTCAACATTTTGTATGGGTTTCTGCAGGAGTCTGAAAATAATTATTATAATAACATTGATCTTTCCCGCCTGTTTTTTAGCCGGAAATTCAATGACCGTTGAGGAGATCCCAATCCTGAAGCGGATAATTCTTAACGGAGATTCTGTAATTAATATTTTGTCAGAGAATGATCAAACCTCAGAGATTGTTATTAATAAGAAGTATAATAATGTTGCATTTGAACTAACTGAGTCGGATTCTCTTGTTTATATGTATTTTCTGGAGGGATTTGACCGGCAGTGGAGTCAGTGGTTCAGAACAGGTTTCAAAGAATATACAAACCTTCCCGCAGGAAGTTACAAACTCAGGGTAAGGTACACCGACCTGAAGAGTAGTGGCGGAGAAGAGCATCTGGCAACCCTTAAGGTGCTGCCTCTGTGGTATTATTCTCCGGCCGCTTTTATCATTTATTTTTGTCTGGCTGCACTTACAATCTGGACCATTTATTCAATTTTAAACCTGAGGTTTGCCCGCACACAGTATATGCTTGAGCAGATAATCAATAAAAGGACAGAGGATCTTATTATCGAGAAGGAAAAAACAGAGAATCTGCTCGCAAATGTCTTACCTAAGAACACTGCAAGCGAGATCATGGAGACCGGTAAGGCAACCAAGATGAAATACAATTTTGTTACTGTATTATTCTCGGATATCCAGGGATTTACAAAGCTTGCCGAAGAAATGAATCCGGAAATGCTCATAGATGAACTGGATAAGTTTTTCTTTTATTTCGATTCGGTTGTTGAAAAACTCGGAATTGAGAAGATAAAGACTATAGGTGATGCTTATATGTGTGCAGGAGGTATACCGGAAAAGAACAGGACCAATCCTGTGGAGGTTATCCTTGCCGCCCTTGAGATGCAGGGATATATGACAAGGCTTAAAGAGGCATCAAGGATTAACGGGATGCAGTTATGGGATATAAGAATAGGGATACATACAGGAACAGTAGTGGCAGGTGTTGTCGGGCATAAGAAACTTTCATATGATATCTGGGGAGATACGGTAAATACTGCCAGCAGGATGGAATCCTCGGGGGAGGCAGGCAGGATTAATATATCGGGAACGACTTATGAATTCGTAAAAGATTTTTTTGTCTGCGAACACCGTGGTAAGATGCCGGTCAAGTATAAGGGTGAGATTGATATGTATTTTATTAACGGTATCATTCCGGATCTCAGGGATGATGACGGGAAACCCAACGGAAAATTCATTCTTAAAATGAAGATGATCAAGCTTCAGGATATTGAAGAAACAGTTGTTAAAATGTTTGATGATGAAGCTCCCCCGAACATGTATTTTCATAATTCATCGCTTGTAAAATCTATCTGTACTCAGGCAGAGATCCTGGCTACAGCCGAAAAAGTGACAGATGAAGAGTTTATAGGCCTGAAACTGGCGGCATTATTCCTTTATACCGGATTCATTTCGGATTATGATTATGAACAACATGCTGAATCATCGCTGCTTACTGTGGAAGAGATGCTGCCCCGGTATGGATTTGACCGGCAGGAAATAGATGAAATAAAAAGGCTTATCAGAAATTCATACAGTGATATACAGGAATCTTTAACAGATAATATACTACATGATGCCCGTTATGATTATCTCGGCAGGATCGATTATATTAAACTCACTGATAAATTGCTGAAGGAAGAAAATGAATACGGTAAAATCCACAACAGGAAGGAATGGCTGGAATCACAGATAAAACTGATTGCCAGCCATGATTTTAAAACAACCAAAGCAAGAATCCTCAGGGGTGTATCTCAGGAAGAACAGATAGCCGCACTGAGGACTTATTATGCTACGGATGGAATATCAGGGAAAACTGAAAATATTAGATTTTAAAATGTAATTTTGCGCGATTAATAATTGAGACGGTAATGGAAAAACTTGACTGGAAAAATCTTCATTTCGGTTATATGAAAACCGATTATAATATCAGGTGTTATTATAAAAACGGTAAATGGAGCAAACCTGAAACATCCACTTCAGAATATATTGATATACATATTGCTGCTACAGGTCTTCATTATGGGCAGGAAGCTTTTGAAGGGCTGAAAGCCTACATGGGGAAGGACGGAAAAATAAGACTCTTCCGGTGGCAGGAAAATGCAAAAAGATTTAAGTTATCAGCCGATGGAATTAAAATGGCTGTTGTACCTGAGAAATTATTCAAAGAAGCAATTTTCCAGGCAGTTAAGCTGAACAGACATTTCGTTCCGCCTTATGGAACGGGTGCAACATTATATATAAGGCCGCTATTATTTGGAAGCGGTGCAGAAGTAGGTGTAAAACCTTCATCTGAATATACTTTCATAGTCTTTGTCACACCTGTCGGCCCCTATTTCAAAGAAGGGATCAAACCTGTTAACATGATGATCTGCAGGGATGTTGACAGGGCAGCACCGATGGGAACAGGAACTTTTAAGGTTGGCGGGAATTATGCAGCCAGTCTCCGGGCTCTGATAGCTGCCAAAGAAGGAGGTTATTCAAGCGCTCTGTTCCTTGATGCAAAAGAGAAAAAATATATTGATGAATGCGGTCCGGCTAATTTCTATGGGATCAAAGGCGATAAATATATAACTCCAAAATCAAATTCAATTCTGAACTCTATAACAAATATGAGCCTCATCGATATTGCAGCTTCGATGGGAATGAAAACTGAAAGAAGACG
>CAZWUB010000005.1:45879-61367 GCA_964637415.1 uncultured Rikenellaceae bacterium | reverse complement strand
TTTCAGACATGTGGGTTCCATCAGACCATTAAAATCAAAATTATATACTGATGAATTATCATATCTGAATCTATACCTGAAAACCAATATTTTCAGGTATAGATCACCATTTCACGTTCGGCATCCCATCCCATGCCTTTCACATACATTGTATACATGCCTGGCTGAGAGAATCCGTCCCAGACGACTTCATGTTTTCCGGGTTCGAGTCCGTCAGCTTTGAGGCGCCATACCACATCGCCGTAACGATTCTTTATATCGACATATACATCGCTTTCTTCCGGAACATTTACTTCCATCACGATACCATTCCCGTTATCGGTGCCCAGGGCTTTTATTGACGGCCGGCTGTCGTAAGCGACCTTACCTGCTTTCCATGAAGTGTAATCAAATGGTTCATCAACCATGTGATACTGATCTTCGTTCAGTCCGTCATAATTCCTTTTCATATACAGAGTGAGAAGAGGTGTACGTTTAAAAGTATCGAGGCTGACCTTTTTAGCCTTTCCGTCTTCCCACAGGTAAACGGGTATATCAAAAGGATTGAGCACATTTGATACTCCGCGCTCAATTCCTATATGGAAAAGTCCGAAATTTCCAGGTTCATGACCTGCCAGCCAGTGTGCAATTATATCAACCCTGAACGCATCTTTCCCGAAAATTACATTATTGCTCATAAAATTCATAGGCTTTCCGTTGTGGGGACCGCCTGAAAAGCCGTCACCGTCGCGTCCATAAACACCCTCCACTATATTTATCCCTGTAGGAGCGACACTGTAGGCGTCTATCATTCTCTGGATCCAGTGTTCCATGAAGATCCCGCCACCATAGGGAGGTCTCTCCTGCCGGCTCTTCCACCTGGGCATTCCCTGGTCTTCATGTTTCTTCTGAAGCTCGGTTATTCTGTCCATATAATCAGGCTGAAAGAACTGATGGTAGCGCTTGTCGTAGGTCTTGAAAATATCATAATGCCCGCCGCAGAACTGATGAAACCTTCTGCCGGTCATTCCCTGAAGATTCTTTATTGCACCGGTTATTCCCATCTGGTGCGATTTTAGCTTGGCAATATTTATAAGGAAAGTATCCTCTGCAGTCATTGGCGCCATAAAACCAATTTCCTTAAAAACCACGCCGTCAACCTTCCTGAATAAAATATCTCCTTCAGGCAGATCCCAATAGTCTTTAGAGCTGAGATCCTGCAGGTCAAAATCATTCCTCTGTGCCATTGCTTTATAACCGGCTGCTTCCCACTGATGTGGACAGGCACATTCTCTCAGGTAATATTTTTCGGGACCGAAATTTTTCACTGATTTAAGAAATCCTTCAATAAAATTCAGATCAGTTGTTATTCCCAGCTGAGAATCAGGATTCTTCGGATCGATTCTTCCTGTACAGGTCCAGTTAGGCTTGCAGGTTATCCTTGTAGATGAAGGGTAACCTTTACCGTCGGCTGTTCTGACAAACATTTCTCCTGCCAGCTTAAAGGCAGCATCATGTATTGCCTGCCTGTCATTAGGTGCAGAGGCTGATGTCAGATTAATAAAAACAGCTTCAGGATGTTCCTTAATGAAAGGATGAAGGTCAAATCCCTGTTCACTGATTCCGTAAACATTTGAAGAAGAACTGTATGCCGGATTAATAAGTCCCATAACTCCTGCAGCTGAAGAGACTTTTATGAAATCGCGTCTTTTCATTTATTTTTTTACTATTTTTTTTTAGTTTTCTTTTAATTATATAACACCCGTAAGTCTGATATGTTTATCTGTTCCTGCAAAATTACATTCAGGTTGCAAGCGGTTGTCCTTTGGGAAATCTTATCTGTCTTCTCGTTCCCCTGTATTCATTACGAGTGGCTTTAAAGTTTGCGTTTATATATTCACCCATATAAATCTGCCCTGTAATTGTATCACCCGAAAGAGTACCCGAGAATATGAACGGGACATTATCAGCTATCATTCGTTCAGAGCTGCTTAATTTCACATGGTCGCCTTCTATAGTTCCAACCATTTCACGAAATGAAAAATCGCCCTTGTGCGAACCCTGTATCCAGTTACCATCCTGTTCAAGGATAAAAGTATGCCGGCTCCTGCTGCTGTAGAATTCAATATCAACAGCCCATCTGCCTGTAATATCGCCTGCGGGAGGTGACATTTCTTTTGGTTTCGGATATTGTTTTGAAAGAAGTTCAAATATCCTGTCAGCAACGATCTTATCATTTCCGGGTTGCATCTGGCCGGATGTCACGCGTAAAGAAGTTGTCTTTTCCTGTTCATTATTGCCACTGTGAACAGCTATTCTTGGTTTGGTCTGTGCAAGCATCTCCGCTATCTCAGGCCCTGTAATATTGAATTTTGTTGGATCCCATGAAATAAGGATCCAGGGGCTTCTGTTATTAAGGTCTGTCGGTTCCCTTAGAGTGACTTTTACTCCGTTGATCGCAGAAACGCGTTTTGTAATAGTATCAAGGTACCCCATCCATGTTCTGTATTTCTCAACATGGTCACGCTTAACCCATGCTTCTACAGCAGCCAGCATTCCGAGCATTTCCTCTTTCCCGACTTTATTGTCACGTCCCGTACCATGGTGAGGCGAACTGGCCTGCCATGCCGACATCAGGATATCCTTCCTTCCCAGAAGTAAGCCTGCGCACTGAGGGCCGCAAATAGCCTTACCTCCGCTATATGCCACAACAGTGGCTCCTGCCTGAAGATGAACATTCGGAATTGTCAGGTCTTCAGCAGCAGCATCAACAAGAAATGGTATGTTTAAGGGCTTTGCAAGCGCTGCAATCTTATCTATTGCAAATTTATTCCCCGGAAGTGTATCATTACCGGTCATTACATAGATCATTGCTGTCCTCTCATTCAGCGCTTTGCCCAGTTCTTCAAGTGTATTGACTGTAATAATTGTAACTCCAATATTCCTGATCGCATGATCATAGGCATTCCTTGAACTTCTTGGTATAACAACCTCGGTCTTGTCAAAGCCTGAAAGGTCAGGTATACGTACAAGCTTTTCGGGATTACCTCCTGCAACACAGGCCGATGTAACATGCTTCATACCGGCGGCACAGCCTGCTGATATCATCCCCCATTCAGCCTTTGTCAGCTCGGCAAGCCGCCTCCCTATCCCAAGTGCAAGCTCATCATACTGAACAAAGAAACCGGCAGCAGCATGCATGGCTTCAACAACTTCCGGTCTTTCTATCGATCCGCCGATAATTGTAAAAGTACCCACACAGTTGATAACAGGTTCCACTCCTATCGACTGGTAAATATTTTGCCCCGGCTCAAGAGGACCGGTACCGGGAGATAAAAATGACTCAAGGGGTCGGAAGCCTCCTGCAAACGGTAGAATTGTCAAACTCTTAATAATGTCTCTGCGTTCCATAGTGCTTATTCTTAGATTTATTTATAATATCACTAACATTCTTTTAAAATATAATCCCCTCCTTATCAATCTGTCTTACTGCTGAAATGCCATTCTGATCGTAAACAATTCTCCCGGCCCTGATTGTGAGTTCCGTTTCTATCCGCCTGTCTCCGCTCAGCCTGGTACCAGCTGCATCAACGAATCCAAAGGTACCTTTTCTTATAGAGAAAACAGCAATATCGGCAACAGATCCTTCACTTAATTGTCCCAGATCATCACGCCTGACCGATAAAGCTGAATTCCATGTCGCCCGGAAAATGATATCCTCAAATGTCATTCCCATGTTCAGGTATTTCGACATTATATCGAGCATGTTTTTCATTCCTGAATTCATGCTGGACCGGTGAAGGTCTGTTCCGAAGGAATCCGGAAGAAGTCCCTGCCTTAGGGCCGGTATTGCCACATCGAAATGGAACATTCCTCCTCCGTGGCCTACATCAAACCTTACTCCCTTCTTCTTAGCTTCTGCAACGCAGGGCCTTACCTTTCCTTGTTCGTCAAGAAGACAAGTTCTGTCGGTTGCCACGCAAAAAGAATGAGTATAAATATCTCCGGGTTTCATTCTTTTAAGAATACCTTCAAGAGGAAGTAAAGGCAGGTGGCATTCCACAAGAAGAGGAATTCCTGCAATCTGTGCTGCTTCAGCAGCCCTGTCAAACGGGATCCATTCATTTCCCCTGTAATGGCCTATCTTAATTCCTGCTATTATCTCCGGATACTGATCTGCAACCAGAGAGGTCATACGGGCATCCATATCATTAATATCCTCCTCTGATGGAAATCCGGTCATCCCGGAACCGGCAATATTCAGAAATGCAAGGATCCTTGTCTGTGAACGGTCAATAACCTGCTTTTTAAATACGGGGAAATTCCTCCAGCCTGAAGTACCGGCATCGACAACTGTTGTAATACCTGCTTTAAAAGTGAAATCATCCGGAGATACGCTTGAAAACCCATCTGCGAAACCCTGATTTGATCCAACAAATACATGGGTGTGAATATCGATGAGCCCGGGTGTAACATACAGACCCTCCGCATCAATGACCTTTTTTGCATCTGAAGTGCGTATATCCGGAGCTACACGTATTATTTTCCCTCCGGCAACTGCCACATCCATCCGGGCATCAATATGGTTCTTAGGGTCAATAACATGACCACCCTTAAGGAGAATATCTATTTGCTGTGAGCTGGCTGGTCCTGTAAAAGAAATTATAAAGAAAGAGACCATAAAAATAGTCCTGAGAAATCCCGTAATATCAATTTTTATCATCCTCACTTCAGTTGTTTTAAGCATCTCCCCTTTCCGCATCCTCTCTTTAACTGTATTCATAATCTGTCAATTATCACTTCGAACCTGCAGGAATTGCATTCCATAAAGGTGATCCGATACCATTGAGGTCCCAGACAATTTTCCCTGAGCGTATTGTCAGTTCAGCTTCAAGCTTCTGGCTGCCCTTCATTTTTGTTCCCCTGACATCGAGGAACCCGAAATCACCCTTTTTCATGCTGAAAACTGCAATATCAGCATCTGAACCTTCTTTCAGGGTACCAAGATCTGGCCTTTTGATTGCTTTTGCCGGGTTCAATGTGGCACGCCTGATTACAGCCTGAAGCGGCAGTCCCATATTCAGAAATTTCGACAAGAGGTTAGTCATATCTTTCATTCCGCTGTTCATGCTTCCGGTATGAAGATCGGAGCTTATAACATCTGCAATAAAACCCTGCTGAACTGAGGGTATAGCCTGTTTCCAGTGAAATGCACCTCCTCCATGGCCTACATCAAATATTATTCCTCTTTTCTGTGCTTCGAAAATAAAAGGTTTTACCTTTCCATTCTCATCAACAGGTACCTCACGGTCCTGCGGAGCGTTTGCATAAGTATGGGTCCAGATATCACCCGGCCTGAGATGCTTCATAAAGAGTTCCTCAATAGACAATGGCGGATGATGTTCTCCAAGATCGACCATTACAGGTACATTTGCCAGTCGGCCTGCCTCCACGGCACGGTCAACCTGCGTAAAATCCGGTCCCCAATAATGCGCCGACTTGACACCAACAAGAATGCCGGGAAATAATCTGTTTATCATGTAAGCCGCCATTACCGGATTCATATCATTTACATCCTGTTCTTCAAACCTCCCGTACATACCCGACCCGACAATATTAAGGAAGGCAAGTATTCTTGTCCGTGATCTGTCAATTGTCTGGTCCTTGAATTTCCTGAAATTCCGCCATCCGGCAGAACCGGCATCAACAACAGTTGTCACCCCTGAGCGGAATGTAAAACCATCAGGTGGCAGTGCATCCCAGCCATCAGCAATATATGATCCCTGATCGGTTCCGTGGAATGCATGAACATGCATATCAATCAGTCCCGGAGTAACATACATCCCTGTTACATCAATTACTTTAGCTGCATTGTCCGAAGGTATGTCGGGAGCAACCCGGAATATTTTATCCTTCACAACAGCCACATCCATAGGAGCGTCTATATTGCCTGCAGGATCGATAACGTGGCCTCCTTTTAAAAGGATATCAATAGCCTGGCCAAAAGATGGCGAATTACCCTGGTAACAGAATAATACCGGCAGCACCAGAGCTATCCTTAACAGTGATGAATAGCATTTTTTCATTCATATAAGTTTATTTTCGCTCTTCACAGTGGAAATAGCGAATATTTGCGGGTAAGCAAAACAAATGAGCAATAAAGATAATATAATTACATAGATTTTATATTTTTACAGATCGGTAAGATAAAATGGATAATAAATACCACAACAAATATGAAGAAATTAACAAGACGTCAGTTTTTAGGCAGAAGCGCTATGGGGATAGGCACAGCTGTTGTTGCTTCGCATATTCCAATCGACCTTAACGCCGGCTCATTGGCGAGACCTGTCAGATATCCTCTTGGTTTTCAGGTATGGACTATTAAAGACCAGCTCATCAAAGACTTTTCAGGAACACTTAAAATGATGGCCGGCATGGGGTATAAAAGCGTTGAAATGTGTTCTCCTCCCGGATATGAGAGTTCGGGATTCGGTCCTTTAATGAAAATGTCCGGAAAAGAGATGCGTCAGATAATGAATGATCTTGGCCTGCAGTTTGAGAGTACTCATTATCAAATGAATGAACTCAGGAATAACCTGGATGAGCGGATAAAGTTCGCATCAGAATCGGGACAGAAACAAATGATCCTTTCGAGCTTCGGATTGCCAAAGAATGCCACAATGAGCGACTGGATGAAAGCTGCTGATGAACTGAATAAAATAGGTGAGAAAACAAAAAAAGCAGGTATCCAGACCGGATTCCATAATCATCACACAGAGTTCGCGAAAATCGATAATGTACTGATCTATGATGCACTCCTCAGACAGTTCGATCCCGAACTTGTTAAAATGCAGTTCCAGGTTGCAGTTATAAATATAGGTATTAAAGCTGCAGATTACTTTAATAAATATCCGGGAAGATTTATCTCGGCACACCTGGCCGATTATTCGGTACTCGATGAGAAAAGCGTTCCGCTCGGTAAGGGAATCGTCGACTGGAAAGAATTCTTTGAATCAACAAGCAAGGGAGGGGTAAAGAATATATTTGTTGAAATGGATCCGGCCACCTTTAAAGAGAGCGCTCAGTTTATTCAGAATTTGCAATACTGATTCCGGATTCCGGGTCTTAGTATTACAATCTAACTTCAATTATTCATACCCTTTGTGTCCTTCGTGCGAACTTCGTGCTCTTTGTGGTTTAAAAGAAAATTGAATTTAACCACAAAGGACACAAAGGATTACACAAAGAACACAAAGGAAGACAGTAAATTATGAACATTTATGAATTAAAAAGACTAATTCTCTATGAAAAAACTACTGACAATTGCAGCAATATTACTGTTAGTCTCATGCAAAGGCAATGTAGAAACAAAGATCCCATGTTATGCATGGATGAGCGGTCCGGGCAATGCCACAGATGCTGAACTGCAAGCAAAATTCAACGATCTGAAGACGAAAGGTATAGACGGCTTGATGTATTCCGGGGGGCAGGATCCGGAAACGTATAAAAGGGTAGGAAAGCTGGTTAAGCAGGCAGGAATGGAATTTCATACCTGGATACCGACACTGGTTCAGAGCCCCAAACCTGAACTTAAACCTGAATTGTATGCAGTGAACGGACTCGGGGAATCTGCTTATGACAAGCCGGCTTATGTTGATCACTATAAGTTCCTGTGCCCAAACCGTGAAGAAGTATATCAGTTCCTCGAAAATATGTATGGAGAAATTGCCGATATACCTGAAGTTGATGGCATTCATCTCGATTTCATAAGGTTCCCTGATGTAATCCTCGCACCTGGTCTCTGGGAAAAATACGGGCTTGTTATGGACAGGGAATTTCCTCAGTTCGACTACTGTTATTGTGATAAATGTCAGAAAGATTTTAAAGCAAAAACAGGTATAGATATCAAATCAGTACCAGACCCTTCAGCCGTGCCGGAATGGAAACAATTCCGCTATGATCTTATAACTGATATGGTGAACCGGCTGACCGTTATGGTTCATTCGAAAAATAAACAGATTAACGCTGCTGTTTTTCCTGGACCGAATTCAATTGCAAAAAAAATAGTCAGGCAGGAATGGGATAAATGGGATATTGATGCCTTCTTCCCTATGAATTACAATGATTTTTACCTTGAGGGACCTGAATGGATAGGAGAAGTATCAAAAGAAGCGGTAATGACAATCAATAATTCCAAACCTGTTTACAGCGGATTATTCATCTGTCCGGAACCGGAGAAAAAAGCTGCAGAAAAAGATCCTGAAAATCACGGGCTTGTACCAGAAGAGCTCGAAGCGGCAATAAGGGAATCCATGGAAAACGGATCCGCCGGTATTTGCTTATTTACACCTGACAGGATGACTGAAGAGGGTTGGAAAGTATTTGAAAAAGCAATCCGGACAAAATATGTAAACAAGATCTTCCCGTCTGAATAAGGTTCCGGGAAAAAGCCTTAAGGATTTCATTCGTGAATGTAACCGTGGGAATCAGATATTTTTTGTTCAGTCTGCCGCAGAAGCCTTTGCAAAGTTAGGTTAGTTTATTAGTAAAGCAGATATGGGAATGAGGGGAACTCAGATTTCCGGGTTAATCAAAAAAATCACGGAGCTAATTGAGATAGTGATCTCAATGGCGGGATTTGTTCCTCGCAGCGCTACATTTTTCAGGATAATAATCATGGTAGCCTCACTTGGTTTCTCATTTTACCTGACCATTTTTAAACCTCTCACTCCGGGCACTGCAATAATTTATTTTATACTTGCCGAGATTCTTTATCTCGGTTTTATTTCATTTGTGCTTCCGGAGAAAGGATTGCGCCATTGGTTCGTTCAGAAATGGGGTGATGAGAAGAAAGCATACCGTGCCTATGAAACCATACTTGGGTTTTTGTTTTTTCATAACGGCGCAAGTATCGGTTATTTAGCCTCATCATCACCTGGTACCTTATTTAACATTACTGACAGAGGTATAATTTTCCTGGCACTGCCGCTTTTAATTGCATTCGGGTTCGTAATAAAAATCTGGGCAGCAAAGGTGGTTTCGGTTGATATTTACTACTGGAAAGATATGTTCCTGGGCAGGAAGATCTGCGATTTCGCAGTAACCGGTCCCTATAAATACTTCAGTAATCCAATGTATGGTATCGGCCAGCTCCCGGCATATGCTACTGCACTATGGTATGGATCACAAAGCGGGCTGATTGCAGCTGTTATCAATCAGCTCCTTATATTTACATTTTATTTCCTTGCCGAAAAGAAATTCATTAAAAGAGTCTACCTGACTGAAGGGAAATAATTTCAACAACCACAACTAAAAAAAATACGTTTTTTAATACGTTTTTTAATACGTATTATAATACGTAGTTATCGTGCCTCAGTGCCCCATTGCCGCTGCGCCCTACCTATACGCCATCACTCCTTTGAAGTATCCTATCAACCCGGCAACGCCTGCAGCAGGATCTTTCATATCTTTTTCAAATTCATGGTTTCCTTACAACCATATTATTATCAATAAGCCTGCTGTTGTAGGATTGAATTATCGCTTTAAGCTTGTTTTCCATAAGATGAAGCAGATCAGGTTTTTCATCCATTACGTTCTTTTCAAGGAATTTATCGGTCTTAAAATTATATAATCCCACCGCTTTGTAATCGATCATTATGAGGATATGGTCCTTCATATATAAATGGTATGTGCTGCCATTTGTATTAAATGCAAACGACTCGTATGAATCATCAAAGAGGTTATTACCGAAAGCGATGAATTCCTCACCGTAATTAAGATAACTGAGGACTGTCGGCATTATATCGATCTGCTGGGCAATTCTGTTTTTCACACCTTTAAGGTCGCTTCCGGGTTTATAAAGGATCACCGGAACAGAATAGAAACCAAAACTGTTCTGGAATTCCTTGTGGATCGACTCATTCGTATGATCGGCCGTAATAACAAAGAGTGTATTATTAAAGAAAGGTTCCGCAGAAATTTTTTTAAAGAATTCCCCCAGGGCAAAATCGGTGTATCCGACTACCTCTGCAATTGGTACGGGCCCTTTTTTAAATCTTCCCTTATATTTTTCAGGAACAATAAACGGATGATGTGAGGAAAGCGAGAAGATTGATGCAAGGAAGGGCTGAGGAAATTCCGCCATTCTTTCTGCAAAAAACCTGAAAAAAGGCTCATCCCATATTCCCCACATTCCGTCTGTATCTCCTGTATAGGGATAATCTTCATAGCTGACATAATCATCAAAGCCTGACATTTTTGCAAATGAATCGAAACCCATTGATCCGCTCAGTGCACCGTGGAAGAATGTTGTATAGTAACCTTTTCTTTTAAGCAGAGAAGCGAGACCTTCAATCTGATTGTTGGCATAGTGGGAGATAGTATAGGGTGTTTCGAGCGAAGGTATTGATGCAAGTATTGAAGGCATCGCATCAATTGATTTCTTACCATTGGCAAGTGATACATCGAAAGTAAGGCTTACACTTATGAGCGAATCGATGAAAGGTGTGTAACCGGTATAGCTTCCATCTTCCAAATCCTTGTTCAGGGCTCCGATATATTCCCTTCCGAAACTCTCGAGTATTATGACAACTACATTTTCTCCGCTTGTCTTTCCGTCACCCGAAGGGATATGATGAGGATTGTACAATGTTTTAAGCCGCTCATCATCAAAGAAATTCTTCTTTTCAAGAGGTTTCTTTCCCGATGTTCTGAAAATACTGAAGGGTGTATTAAGAACAATTGCGACATTTTTCGGGTCCTTGACATAGCGTGCCGCATTACTGTTCGATATAGGTCTTGTTGATTCATTCAGGCTACCCCGCGCCCCCCCGATTATAAGTCCTGCAGCAAGAGGTATCAAAAGGATATTAATAATTAAATATGCAGTCCTGTTCGATGGCAGTGGCTTTACAGGTTTTACCCTGTTGTATAAATATACCATCATGAACCATATAAAAATGCAGAACAGGGTTGCAGGCCAGTAATCTATCAGAAATCTGAGTACCATCTTCATAACATTCGGTTCCCCTTCGAATGTCCCGAAAATATCGGAGGTAGCTCTCTTGAATACGAATCTGTAATAAACAAAATCCGCAGTATTTGCGGCAAATGCAATCCCATTTGTGATAAAGAACAACCAGGCCATTGCTTTCTGGTATGTTCTTCCATATCTGAAATCAAATGGCAGAAGGTGAAAAAAGATAAAAACCAGGTTTATGTAAACTGTTGCAGAGATATCGAACAGCAATCCTCCCCGCATTATCGACAGGAACTCACCCGGAGTAAGACCGGGGAACATTTTATTGTTGAAAATATAGAATCCGGCTCTCGAAACCGAAAAGAGGAGAAGGATAATTAAAATTCTATATATCAGAACAATATATATATTTCTGGAAAATAACCAGTTTTTCATCGGTCCGTCTGTGACAAGAATTGTTATGGCTAAAACCCGTATCAGGCAGCCACGCTTAATCCGGGCGCATAAAAGTATAAAAACTATTTAAATGAAATAAGCCCGGCAGATTAAATTGACCGGGCTTACCAGGAAATATACTTTCTATTATCGTTAATTTTTCTGCAGGTTTTCAATTTGTTCCTTAAAGTCCTCCTTATTAAAATCCTCCATAAATTTGCTTGCTTTCTTCCTGGCGCCTATACCTATTATTGCGAAAAGAATGACCAGGGCTGCCAGGATGAGTATAAGAACTTTAGATGTTCCGGTATCTGCTTTTAATGTTTGCGTCAGTCCGTGGTAAAGAAGGTATAAGCCATACAGAGAAACAGCAAGGCCGACAATTGATCCCAGAGTAATGCTTATACCGGTAATAAATCCCAGTAGTGCGGAAATCGGCATCATAACCATTGCCGCTGCAGTAACCCTTATATTGGATTCAAAATCAGTACTTCCCTTGCAGATTGCAGAGATGACGAGAAGAATTACAGCGCCAATAAATAATCCTATTACAGCAGCTACTATATACCAGATTATTGCCATAAAGCCAATTGCGCCTCCCATAAGGCCTGATGAAGCACCTCCAATTTTAAAGAGGCTCCATATAAATGCGATTATTCCCGCAACTGCACCATAAATTACGGCTTTGATCAGTGGTTCTGCAATACCTCCCGTCGTTTTCATAGTTGAGAAGTATGCTTTCGGATCTTTCAGGACATCTTTTGATTCCTTAATAAGGGCATTAAAATCAATTGCTGAATTACTCATAGTGATAAATTTATATGTTTATAGTTAAGAACTACAAGGTATAAATAAATTTGACCGGCAAATAAAATTATGCAATAATTATATTCAGTGGTTATTCAAGATATGTATAGCCGTATAGTCCCGACCTGTAATTTGAAAGGAATTCTCTTCCTTCTTCGAGTGTAATGATTCCGGATTTAACTGATGATGTGACCCATGATTCAACGGTCCGAACCATTTTTTTCGGACTATACTGAACATATTCAAGGACTTCGGCGATTGTTTCGCCATCGATGATCTGATCTATCTTATATCCTTCCTCATCAACTGAAACATGAACTGCATTTGTATCACCGAAAAGGTTATGAAGATCCCCGAGTATTTCCTGATAAGCACCAACGAGGAAAACACCCAGGTAATAGGGTTCTTTTTGTTTCAAATGATGAACCGGAAGATAATGAGAATTGTTCCTTGTTGCTATGAAATTATCGATCTTACCGTCTGAATCACAGGTCATATCCTGAATTGTTGTAGCAACTGTCGGCTGTTCATTAAGTCTGTGTATCGGGACAACCGGAAAGATCTGATCGATCGCCCATGCATCCGGGAGTGACTGAAAGAGGGAAAAATTGCAGAAATATTTATCTGATATTATTCTGGAAATCTGGCGCAATTCTTCCGGCACATGTCTCGATTTACCTGCTATCTGGTAAATTTTCCTTGCGATTGACCAGAACAGCCTTTCTATCTGTGCTCTTGTCTTCAGGTCAATGATCCCCAGACTGAAACGGTCGAGAGCCTCTTCGCGGATCTGCTGTGCATCATGCCATGTCTCGAGCATTCTGGGCTGACTGAAATTATCCCAGAGATCATATATTTCCTTTACAAGTTCATGATCATTTTCGCCAATTTCTGCCTCTACATCCCATTCAGGCAGTGTGGCTGTTTCAAGGACCTCAAATACGAGAACAGAATGATGGGCAGTAAGTGACCTGCCTGATTCGGTTATTACATTGGGATGCGGAATATTATTCTTATTGCTCACATCAACAAATGTGCTTACGGAGTCATTTACATACTCCTGGAGAGTATAATTTATACTGCTCTCACTGTTTGACGAACCCGTTCCATCATAATCAACTCCTAGTCCTCCGCCTATGTCGACAAATTCGACGTTGAATCCGAGCTTGCGAAGCTGTACATAGAACTGGGATGCTTCGCGTAAAGCTGTCTTGATCCTTCTGATCTTGGTAACCTGGCTTCCGATATGAAAGTGAATCAGACGGACACAGCTTTTCATCTTGTTCTTCTCAATGAAGTCGATAGCTTCAAGCAATTCACTTGATGTCAGTCCGAACTTACTTATATCACCTCCCGACTCTTCCCATTTTCCGCTGCCGATACTGGCCAGCTTGATCCTGATCCCTATATTCGGCTTTACCTTCAGCCTTCTTGAAATTGAAGTGATGAGCTTCAGTTCATTCAGTTTCTCAACGACAATGAAAATCCGTTTTCCCATTTTCTGGGCAAGAAGTGCAAGTTCGATATAATCCTCATCCTTATAGCCATTACATATTATAAGTGATTCAGGATCTGTATTTATTGCTATTACAGCGTGCAGTTCAGGTTTTGAACCCGCTTCCAGTCCTATGTTGAATTTCTTGCCATGACTGACAATCTCTTCAACAACAGGTCTCATCTGGTTTACCTTGATTGGATAGATTATAAAGTTCTGGGCTTTATATTCATACTCTTCCGATGCTTTCCTGAAGCAGTTTGAAATATTTATGATCCTGTCGTCAAGGATATCGGGAAATCTTACAAGCACCGGAGTTGAGACATCCCTTAGCACAAGCTCATCAATAAGTTCTTTCAGATCAACACCGACGCCGTTCCTCTGAGGGGTCACAGTTATATTTCCCTTATCATTTATTGAAAAATAATCGACACCCCACCCGTTTATATTATATAACTCAGCAGAATCTTCAATACGCCATTTTCTCATTACCTGTTACTTATATCTTGTTTTAGTGAATCCGGTGAACCGGAAGATTATTATTCTGCAATGTTATTAAAATAACATGAATAAGGGATAATATATAAATAAAAATATGTAATTTAGCGCCCTTAATTTTAAAACAAGATTACAATGAACAAAGGAACTGTTAAATTTTTTAATGTATCAAAAGGATTCGGATTCATCAAAGATGCTGATTCGGATAATGAATATTTTGTACACGCATCAGGCCTCGTTGACAAGATCAAAGAAAATGACGAAGTAACATTTGAGCTTGCAGAAGGAAAAAAAGGCATTAATGCGGTGAATGTAAAAAGGGTACAATAAGAAAATGAAAATAACGAAGAGGCTGTGACGACAGCCTCTTTTTTTTTTACTTCTTAGTGGCTTTTTTGGCTTTCTTGGCGCTACGTTTTTCTTTCAACGTTTTTGTAGCTTTTTTCTTTACCTTTTCCTGTTGCTTGGCTTTTTCGTGTGACATGACATTATTTTTTTTGATTCAACAAAGGGATCAATATAAAAAAATCGTTTGATAAATTTCCTTTAAGTTTTTAACAGAAGAATCATCGAACGATGAGCCGGCCAGCCTTTTCATCGAGTAACCAGACAAGCCTGCCATGAGAAGGAAGGATAAATGATGCCGGAAAATCAGAATCTTTTTTAATTATCTGTTCAACAATTTCCGCTTTCGAATGACCGGTGACAAAGAAGGTAACCGCATCGGAATTGTTGATAACTTTTCCTGTTACTGTAATCCGCTTTTGTCCTGTTAAAGGATGTGTCGCCACTTCACATAATTTATCAGAATATAATAGTTCTGAACCGGAGGGGAAGATCGATGCTGTATGGCCATCCTCTCCCATTCCAAGAATAATATGATCAAATACCGGTAGACCTCCTGACGTACGGGTATTTTCAATGATCTCGGAGGAATACCTTACTGCTTCATCTGATGGATTTGCCTCTCCCCTGATCCTGTGAATATTTCCTTCAGAAATATCAATCCTGCGTAGAAATATCGAAGAGGCAGCTCCAAAATTACTTTCAGGGTCATCAGGCGGGACACAGCGTTCATCGCCCCAGAAAAAATGTACATATCTCCAGTCAACTGTATTACTATATTTTTCTGCCAGAACAGAATAGAGAACAGCGGGAGTACTTCCGCCGGAAAGAGCTATTGTAAAGGGAACTTTTTTACCTGAAGCTTCCCTGATCTCTTTTATGAGTTCAGTTGCAAAGGCTTCTGCAAGGTCACGGGTGGTTTTGTATATTTGGAATGGTCTTTTCAAT
>CAZWUB010000005.1:43897-45779 GCA_964637415.1 uncultured Rikenellaceae bacterium | reverse complement strand
TCACCGTCTTCGGCAAGATTCTTACAAGGATATCTCCATGTAAGGCCGCACCCTTCCATCAGTTCATCTGAGATCTCAGGCCCCCATGTTCCGGCAGGATATCCGTATACTTTTATTTCCGGATTATTTTCCCAGGCATTTTGTACCGGATCAAGGAATTTCCATGCAGTTTCAACTTCATCATCGCGTGAAAAGAGTGTTGAATCGCCGATCATCACATCATGCAGCAATCTCTCGTATGCTGATGATATCCTGATATTTGCAAGCTGACTGTAACGGAAATCCATGTTTACATTTTTAACATTGAATCCCGACCCCGGTTCCTTCATATCGAATTTAAGGAGAATACCTTCATCGGGCTGGATCCGGATAATTAGCTGATTTGATGTCACTACCCCGTCATTCCTGCGAAAGAGGTGATGAGGAGTTCTTTTGAAGTGAATAACTATTTCCGTTACTCTGGTCGGCAGCCGTTTGCCTGTCCTCATATAGAAAGGTACTCCGCCCCATCTCCAGTTATCAATAAAGAATTTCATAGCTACAAATGTCTCGGTCCGGGAATCAGACGGAACTCCTTTTTCCGATCTGTATCCCAAAATATTTTCACCGTGGATCTTTGATCCTGTATACTGGCCTCTTATTACCTGACCAGGAACATCAGCTTCACGTATAGGCTGAAGTGACTGAAAAACCTTGAGTATTTCATTCCGTATTGCATCAGGATTAAGGGATGAAGGCGGTTCCATTGCTGTAAGCCCTGCCATCTGAAGGAGGTGGTTCTGTAACATATCCCTGAGAGCTCCTGATGAATCATAATACCCCCCTCTTTCCTCCACACCAATACTTTCTGCCGCTGTAATTTCAACCCTGTGAATATAATTCCTGTTCCACAAAGGCTCGAAAATGCCATTCGAAAACCTCGTAACAAGTACATTCTGAACAGTCTCCTTGCCAAGGTAATGGTCAATTCTGTAAATCTGGTCCTCGCCGATAAGTTCATGAAGCTTCCTGTTCAGCTCAACCGCTGAACGGTGATCATACCCGAAAGGTTTTTCAATAATAAACCTCCTGAATCCCTTTGCCTGATCAGCCAGTCCGGCTTTCGACAGGTTCCGGGCAATTATCTCATACAGGTCAGGAGGTGTGGCCATATAGAAAATATAGTTTTCCCCGGTATTATATGCGAAATTAAGCTGGTCAAGCTTTTCTGTCAGTTTACAACATCCATCTTCTGTAGTACTATCCATCTGAAAATAAAAGAGACTATTTGTAAAACCTTCTGCCAGGCGCGGATCAGGATTCTTATCTTCTGAATAAGCTAATATGCTCTCTTTCATCTTTTCCCTGAAAGAATCATCAGTAAAATAAGTCCTCCCTGTTCCCAGGATCGCAAATTTTGATGGCAGGAGATTCTGGCCTTTTAAAGAAAACAGCGCTGGCATGAGTTTTCTTGAAGTAAGATCACCTGATGCACCAAAGATTACCAGGGTAAGACTTCCGGAGTTTTCCATAATTAATGTATTATTGCGGTAAGATAGTTAAAAATCATAGCGGATTTCGTTGTAAAGATAGTAACTGATTCATTGCAGCACATCATACCTTAAATATATATTTAACAGCTTTTTATTCATTTCTCAATATTTTATTAATATTTTTATGATATTTTTAATCATTTTGAAAGTTTTTATTATACATTTGCATCAGAATTCAAATTAACAGCCGGATGAAAGCCAATTTATCAGTGATCAACATAAAGATAAACAGGAAAGGATACTGAGAATGGTTTATGGTCCGGATACAGGCAAAAGGCTGTCTCAAAAGTCCTAATCTACCCCCCAACCCCCCAAGGGGGGCTTAATAAGTATCAGTAGTTCAATAAGTC
>CAZWUB010000005.1:0-43797 GCA_964637415.1 uncultured Rikenellaceae bacterium | reverse complement strand
TCTACCCCCCAACCCCCCAAGGGGGGCTTAATAAGTATCAGTAGTTCAATAAGTCCCCCCTGGGGGATTTAGGGGTAAAACGATAAAAGGAGGCTTTTGAGACAACTTTTTTTAAGGTTTAATAATATGTAAATGAAAAAAGAAGAAGAACGACCAGGAATTAATAGTCTTTACAGGGGCGAATTTGAACATGACAGCTGCGGGATAGGTTTTGTTGCACATCTGAAAGGAAGAAAATCCCATAACATAATAACCCAGGGTCTTGATATATTAAAGAATATGACTCACAGGGGCGCCGAAGGGGCAGACAGCAAAACAGGGGATGGAGCAGGAGTACTTATTCAGATACCCCGCGACTTTTATCTGATCCAGGGCTATGAATTACCGCCCCAGGGTCAGTTCGGGACCGGCTTGCTTTTTCTTCCGCGCGACAGGGAGGATGCTTCCGCATGTGAAAAGATCCTGCTTGGGATAATTAAGGAAGAAAGGGTGAGCTTAATAGGATTTCGTGATGTTCCGGTCAACAACTCCGTCCTTGGTGAAATATCCCTTGCCGCCGAACCATTCATAAGACAAATCCTTCTTGGGGCAGATATCAGTCAGGATGAACTGGAACGCAGATTATACATTATAAGGAAGAGAGCCGAAAGAGCTATCCGTGAATCTGATATCGGTCAGAAGAAATCGTTCTATATTCCCAGTCTTTCGACAAAAGTTCTTGTATACAAGGGAATGCTTACCTCGATGCAGCTCGGGGAATATTTTGCTGACCTGACTGATAAAAGATTACAGAGTGCAATAGCTCTTGTGCATTCGCGGTTCAGTACAAATACCTTTCCCAGCTGGGACCTGGCCCAGCCATTCCGTATGCTTGGTCACAACGGGGAGATCAATACAATCAAAGGCAACAGGCTCTGGATGGAAGCAAGGGAATCAATCCTCCGTTCAGATAAGCTTGGTGATCTTTCAAGGATCTACCCAATCATTGAACCTGATATGAGCGATTCGGCATCACTTGACAATGTTCTTGAATTTCTGATAATGAGCGGCAAATCATTACCTTATGCAATGTCAATCCTGATTCCCGAATCTATAAATGCAAAAAATCCCATTTCTCCCGAACTCCGTGATTTCTTTCATTATCATTCTACATTCATGGAACCATGGGACGGACCTGCATCACTTATTTTCTCGGACGGAAGATATATTGGAGGCATGCTCGACAGGAACGGTCTCCGGCCTTCAAGATACCTTATAACAAAGAATGATCTTATAGTTATGGGATCCGAATCGGGTGTTCTTACTTTTCCTCCTGAGGAAATACTTGAAAAGGGGCGGCTGAAAGCGGGAAAAATGCTGCTTGTAGATACTGAAGAAGGCAGGATATATCATGACAATGAGCTTAAAAATAAGCTTGCCGCCGAATTTCCCTATGGTAAATGGATACAGGAGAATATGGTAACCCTTGATGAAATTGAAACAGGCCATACTGTTACTCCCGACATGGGATCAGATTATTATAAATATTCCACTGCATTCAATTATTCGGTGGAAGATACCGAGAAGATCATAAAGGAGATGGCTGCTACGGGTAAAGAACCTATCGGGTCAATGGGCAATGATATACCACTTGTGGTCCTTTCCGAGAAACCCTGCAGGCTGTTCAACTATTTCAAACAGCTCTTTGCCCAGGTTACAAATCCACCGATCGATCCGATCAGGGAAGAGCTTGTGATGACACTTTCAGGTTATCTTGGTTCACTTCAGCAAAACCTGCTTGATGAATCTCCCGATAAGGTAAAAATGGTCAGATTCAGAAATCCTGTCATATCAAATACTTACTTCCAGGTTGTTAAGAACCTCCGATACAAAGGATTCTCATCAGCCGATCTGCATATGCATTTCGATCCGTCGAAAGGTGCTGATGGTCTCAAAAAAGCTGTTGACCGGCTTTGTCAGGATGCTGAAAAGGCCGTAGATGAAGGAAAGAATTATATAATACTGACTGACAGAGGAATAAACAAGGAAACTGCTCCCATTCCATCCCTCATGGCGGTTTCCGCAGTACATCATTACCTTATTGAAAAGCGCAAGAGGATGCAGATCGACCTTGTTGTTGAAAGCGCCGAGCCTCGTGAGGTGATGCATTATGCCCTGCTGTTCGGCTATGGGGCAAGTATCATCAATCCTTATATGAGTTTTGCAATAATAAACAGGCTTGTAAAAGACAAAGCCATACAGCTTGATTACCAGAAAGCTGAATCCAATTACATTGATTCAATCAATAAGGGATTGCTCAAGATAATGTCGAAGATGGGAATAAGTACCCTGAGAAGCTATCGCTCATCGCAGATCTTTGAAGCTGTCGGAATTCATCAGGATGTTATTGACAAATATTTTACAGGTACAACATCGCGGATCGGAGGTATAGGTATCGAAGAAATTGCCGAAGAAATACTTATCCCACACAGGAAAGCATTCGAAAAAGATGAGGTTTCCCAACTTCTTGTAGAAGGTGTTTATGCATGGAGGAAGCACGGGGAGCACCATGGCTGGAACCCTGAAACTATCTCACTGCTGCAGTGGAGTACGAGGACCGGTGACAGGTCAATTTTCAGGAAATATGCTGCTTTGGCTGATGCCGACACCACTAAGCCCGGTTTCATACGTGGCCTTTTAAAATGGAAAAAGAACCCCATTTCTGTTGAGGAAGTTGAGCCGGCTGAAAATATAATGAAGCGGTTTGTTACCGGAGCCATGTCGTATGGTGCTATCAGCCTGGAGGCTCATGAAACGCTTGCCCTGGCTATGAACAGGATAGGAGGAAGAAGCAATACCGGTGAAGGCGGTGAAGATCCTCTCCGTTTCAAACCAAGGGAGGATGGTACCAGTACCCGGAGCGCCATAAAGCAGATTGCCAGCGGGAGGTTTGGTGTGACAACAGAGTATCTTGTCAACGCCGATGAGATACAGATCAAGATCGCACAGGGAGCAAAGCCTGGCGAAGGGGGCCAGTTGCCCGGACATAAAATTGATAATATCATTGCCAGAACAAGGTATTCCATACCGGGTATCACTCTTATCTCACCCCCCCCTCATCACGATATTTATTCTATTGAAGATCTGGCACAACTTATTTTCGACCTCAGAAATGTAAATCCGGCTGCAAAGATCAGTGTCAAGCTTGTTTCGGAAGCAGGCGTCGGAACTATTGCTGCCGGTGTAACAAAAGCCGGAGCCGATCTGATTACAATCAGCGGATATGAAGGTGGAACAGGTGCCAGCCCCACCTCCTCCATCCAGCATGCAGGACTGCCTCTCGAACTGGGCCTTGTTGAGACACAACAAACTCTTGTAATGAACAACCTTCGGAGGAAAGTTATGTTACAGGCTGACGGACAGTTAAAAACTGGGCGGGATATCATACTGGCAGCCCTCATGGGTGCAGAGGAATATGGTTTTTCAACAAGTGCCCTGGTGGTACTTGGTTGTGTAATGATGAGGAAATGCCATCTGAATACCTGTCCTGCCGGTGTTGCAACCCAGAATCCGGAACTTAGAAAAAGGTTTCATGGTAAAGCCGATTATCTTGTAAATTTTTTCAGCTTCCTTGCGGAAGATGTGAGGGAATACCTAGCTGAACTCGGATTCAGAAAGCTTGATGATATAATAGGACGCCTCGATCTTCTGGAACGAAATTCCGGGAATGATAACTGGAAAACAAAAAAACTCAACCTGAGCTCTCTCCTTTCTGTTCCTGCCGGAGCGGAATCGAATCCTTCACATTGTATTGAAAAGCAAAGCAGCAAGCTGGATGATGTACTCGACCATGAACTGATAAGGGAGGCCGATAAAGCTATCCACGAGAAGCAGCCTGTTATTATTGAAATGACAATAAGGAATACCGACAGGACAACCGGAGCAATGTTATCAGGTATCATAACAAAGCTTCACGGGCCTGCCGGACTACCTGACGGAACGATCAGATGCAGGTTCCGGGGATCAGCTGGCCAGAGCTTCGGAGCATTCGTAGCTCCCGGGGTTGAACTCCGGCTCGAAGGTGATTCAAATGATTACCTGGGAAAAGGTCTTTCAGGGGGAAGAATTATCGTTGTTCCGCCTCCCGGTTCGGCTTTTGAGTCCGACAGGAATATTATTACAGGTAATACAGTACTCTATGGTGCCACAAAAGGGGAAATCTATATCTCAGGAGTTGCCGGTGAACGCTTCGGCGTAAGAAACAGTGGTGCATCAGCCGTTGTTGAAGGTGTCGGAAACCACTGCTGCGAATATATGACCGGAGGAAGGATAGTTGTGCTTGGTGCCACAGGCAGTAACTTTGCAGCAGGTATGAGTGGCGGAATTGCTTACGTCCTCAATGAATCGGGCAACTTCGATTACTTCTGCAACATGGGTATGGTTGAACTTTCACTTGTCGAAGAGTCTGGTGATCTGAAAGAACTTCAGGAACTTATCAGACGTCACTTTGAATTTACAGGAAGTAAAAAAGCAGAAATGATCCTGAATGATCCCGGTAAATACTTACCAATGTTCATAAAGGTAATACCTTATGATTATAAGAGAGTCCTAGGGGAACAAAAGCTCGAAGAGTTAAAGAAGAAGATCGCCGGGGTGGAGATGGATGTGGAATTTGGCCCCCGGGTTTAAAATATTCAATTTAATATTCTGATTTTAATGGGAGATATTACAGGGTTTTTAAAAACAAAAAGGAAAGAAGCAGGCAACAGGCCGCTTCATGAAAGGATCCGTGATTACAGTGAAGTTGAACAGACGCTTAACAGTGAGGACAGGATGCTTCAGGCCTCCAGGTGTATGGATTGCGGGATACCATTTTGCCACTGGGGCTGTCCTGTTGATAATCTGATTCCCGAGTGGAATGATCTTCTTTACAGGGGTGACTGGAGAGGGGCCTATGAAAGGCTTCATGCAACAAATAATTTTCCGGAATTTACCGGAAGGATCTGCCCTGCCGCGTGTGAACACGCCTGTGTTCTCAATATTAACAGGGAGCCCGTGACAATCCGCGAGAATGAGGTTGCCATTACCGAAAAGGCCTTTGCGGAAGGCTATATTAAACCTGTGCCTCCAAAAAACCGGACGGGAAAAAAGGTTGCTGTTATCGGAAGTGGCCCTTCAGGTCTTGCGGCTGCCGATCTGCTGAACAGGGCCGGTCACCTTGTCACTCTTTTCGAGAAAGATGAACAAGCGGGAGGTATACTTCGCTTTGGAATACCTGATTTCAAGCTCAGCAAGACTGTTATTGACCGCCGTCTCGATCTGATGATCAGGGAAGGTCTCAATATAAAGACAGGAATCAACATAGGTAAAGACATACCTTTTGGAGAGATAATAGTAAAGTTTGATGCAGTATGCCTTGCCGTAGGCTCAGGGTATCCAAGGGATCTTAATATTGAAGGTCGTGAATTTGAAGGTATTTATTTCGCAATGGATTTTCTTACAGCCCAGAACAGACTTAATGCAGGTCTGGAGGGAAAAGCTGACAGGAGTAAAAATGCCGAAGGAAAGAAAGTACTTGTCATCGGAGGCGGCGACACCGGATCAGACTGTGTCGGGACTGCCATCCGTCAGAAAGCGGCCGGTGTTACCCAGATTGAAATACTTCCGAAACCTCCTGTTGAAAGGACACCCGACAATCCCTGGCCCTATTATGGAAAGATACTTAAGACATCAACATCTCATGAGGAAGGCTGTGAAAGGTTATGGGGTATATCTACATTAAGGTTCGTAGGGGATGGAATAATAACCCGTGGCGCCGAAATTGAAGAAGTAAAATGGGAATCCGATAATGGCAGATATATTATGAAAGCTGTTCCCGGAACCAGAAGAGTCATTGAAGCTGATCTTATACTGCTGGCGCTGGGCTTTTTACATCCGGTGACATCAGGATTTGCATACGGCCCGGGGATTGAACTCGACAACAGAAATAATATTAAAGTAAATGACAATCAGCTCACTAACCTCACAGGTGTATTTGCTGCCGGTGATGCTGTAAGTGGTGCCAGCCTGGTAGTTAATGCCATAGCTTCCGGACGGAAAAGTGCAATAGAGATTGACAAGTTTTTGAGAAAAAATGACTGAATTTTTTGTTAAATCTTAAAAATTTTTGACGAACGTATATTTCCCGTAGGCCGGGAAACCTATAATTACATTAAAATTTAGATTCCTCTTCAATTTGTATTTAAATTTATCAAAGCTTTGGGTATGGAGTCCAAAGCTGTGTAAAGACTAACAAGAATTGAAAGTCAAAATACAGGGTTGCTAAAAGAAATTATTGCCCGGGTATTATAAGTTTTACGCTTTGAATTGAAGAGAAATGAAAGAACAGGAAATTGAAATCAGTAACAGTATCCTCTTTGAATTCCAGCGCTACGTAAGAGGAGAAATGACAAAGAGAGAAGAATCTACTTTCCAGAAGAATATCAGGAAGGATCTTTATGCCGAAGCAGCAATTGAAGGTTTTACTGAAGTTCCGGAGGAAGAGACCTCTTTCTTTACAAATCTGGCCGAGGAGGAAGAAGAAAAAAGAATAAGAAACAGGAAACGATTGCTTTACAGCATTCTTGCCTCAGTAATAATTCTGGTAGTTGCCACATCGGCCTACCTGGTTGTTGAAAAGAAAATTACTGTAAAGCAGTTCAGACCACTCAAATTTCTGAACAGTGGTACTCCGGCTCTTGTAAAGACTGTGACCGATCAGATTCAGATCGCAGGTTTCCAGGCATTTGAATCAATGTCACAAATGGCAGTTCCTGATATCAGGACTGTTCCGGCACTTCCCGCTTTAGTTCCCGAACCGGCCCCAGCCCCCGCAGTTACGACTGATTCCCTTGAAGATGACAGAAATGAGATTCTTGCCACTGCTGTTGTTGCCGACACATCCGGAACTGTCCAGACTGCTCCTGCCGACACATCAGCAATAGTGCAGGCTGCCAATGTTTCAGACTCCGGCCTCCGGAACAAAGCTGACACAACTGCTTCTGTTACTAATCCGGAAGGTTTTAAAGCACCACCACCTGAACAGTTTTAAAAAGGAACTTTCAAAAACCAAAGATAATTAAGCCCAAAAAAAAAGCGGATGCCATTACGACATCCGCTTTTTGATTTTCAATTTCTAGTATCCTTCGTTTTGTTTAAGCTTATCGGGATTTAGCTGTACCTGATAAAATGGTATCGGGAAAAGAAGTTCATAGTTCTCAACCGAATTAAATGTACCCGGTGCATCAACATTATATCCGGTCTCTTCTGCCGGAAATTTTGCACCATCTGCAAAATGAGCATTCATAACTGTTTGTAACCTGTTCGTCCTCAGAAGGTCAAACCAGCGATGCCCTTCTGAAAAGAATTCAATTCTTCTTTCATGTTCTATTGCAAGAAGCATCGATTCCTTTGTATTGGCAATAGCTGCATCAGTAAGTAATTCTGCCCGCTCACGAACTTCCTCAATAAAGGGTAGAGCTTCTCCTGGTTTATTAAGCTCAGCTTTTGCCTCAGCGCACATAAGTAACACATCCGAATAACGTAAAATCATAAGATCACTTCCGGAATCGGTTACGGAGGATTGTCCACGATCGGTAAATTTACTTGTAAAATAGAGATATCTGGGAGCCCAGTTCACACTTGGCAGACTGTCAACATAGATCCATCTCTCATCATTATCTTCTATTTCACGTACAAATGATGTTGTAAGCAGGTATTCACCGGAACCTGATTTAAGATACGGTAAGAATCCTACCTGTTCGTTCGGAAAATGCCTCGTCATAAACGGGTTTGCCATCGAAGGACTATAACCTCGTCCATACTGAACTGCAAAAATGATTTCAGGATTATTAGGGTTGGAAGCATCAAATACATCGAAATAATCGGGCAGAAGGGAATGAACTCCTGCATTGATAACGTCTTCCAGGATATCGTAAGCTTCCTGAAATCTGTCGAGAGTGAGGTAAACCTTACCAAGTAAGGTCATTGCAGCCAGACTGGTAGCCCTGCCCTGATCAGCATTGACAGTATAACTCTGAGGAAGAAGTTCCGATGCGTCTGTAAGATCCTGGATGATCTGATTATAAATGTTTTCAACGGACTCCTGTCCGATTGAGAAAGCTTCTGTTGTTGTTGTTATATCAGTTAGTACCAGGGGTACAGAACCAAAAATTCTCACCAGGTTGAAGTACATCAGACCACGCAGGAATTTGCATTCCCCTTCATACCTGTCGGCCAGAGATTGTTGAAGTGCAAGGTCTGGCATTTTTGTAAGCACAATATTAGCTCTGGATATAACCTGATAGGATCCAGTCCACAATGATGTTGCGACTGTATTGGTGGAAACAACATTCGATTCATTCATCGTGATATTATCGAGATTGTTGTTAAACTTGCTGTTAAAAGCATTGTCTGACGCCAAATCTCCAACCTTAAGATAGTTGTCATATGCCGTCTTCAACGACAGATAAGCATCATTGACTCCATATTCAATTTCTTCTTTAGTTGAATAAAAGCCGCCCTCAGTGAGAGAATCCATTGGATACCTGTCAAAAAAACTTTCACTGCATGATAGTGAAATAAGCACAATGGCTGTAAAACTGATTAATATCTTTATTTTCATTTTGCTGTTATTAAATTGTTGAACAGATTAGGAATTAAAAACTTAGATTTATACCTATCGAACTATTTCTTGAGATAGGATATGAACCTATATCATAACCGTTTGAGGTAGCTGTATCACCTGTGGTGGTACCCTCAGGATTTAGTCCCGGATAATCTGTAAAAGTATAGAGGTTGGTTACCGTAAAGTAAACTCTTAAGCCAGATACTCCCAATTTCCGGACTACCGATGTCGGAAGGGAATAACCCAGTGAAAGATTCCTTATCCTTAGAAAACTGGTTTCAAATACGTAACGGCTGTTTGTAGTAATATTTGTACTAAGGTATTTGGAACCGGCCCGGGGAGTCTTACCGTCACCCGGATCAGATTCAGATTTCCAGCGGTTTTCAGCAATTCTTGCTATAGTATTTTCAAGATGTCTGTTAAGTGAGATAGCACGTTCAAACTGGTTTACAACCCAGCCTCCGTATGATCCGTCCAATAAAAGGTTAACATCAAAACCTTTAAACTGTAATGTATTAGTCAGACCATAAACGAATTTAGGCTGTGCATTCCCCATGAGCGCCATATCGGCAGCAGTAATTTTACCATCGGGAACTCCTCCGGGGCCTGAAACATCCTCATAGCGAAGATCGCCTATTCCCTGTGTCCCGAACTGAGGATAGGAAAGCAGATCCTGTGCATTGTTAAATGTTCCGATAACCTTATATGCATAAATATCTGCCATTGGCCTTCCGAGATAGTTACGCGTATAACCTGACTCTGATCCGAATACTTTTGAATCGGCATTCAGTTCGGTTATTTCATTCCTGTTAAATGAGATGTTAAAATTTGTATTCCATTTCAGGGTTTTTGTGAGGTTTCTTGAATTTACAGTGAGTTCAAGACCTCTGTTTCTGACATTCCCGATATTCTGCATTGATGAAGATGCTTTACCATTAATAGTAGGGATTGATGCCGATATTATTGTATTACTGTTCCTTTCATAAATATCGACATTCATCGTTATACGGTCATTAAATATCCCAAGGTCAACACCTGCATCAAACTGTTTGTTCTTTTCCCATCCCAGATTAGCATTTGAGAATCCTCCGGGCGCATATGTAAGGACCCTTGCATCAGTTGTTCCAAAAAGATAATATCCTCTTGTCATTGTTGTCAGCCATGGATATGATCCCGATAACCTGTCATTACCTGTCTCTCCATAACTTACTCTAAACTTGGCAGTTGAAACACCCCGTACAGCGTCCATGAATGATTCTTCACTTATATTCCATGCAACAGAAAGTGAGGGAAATATCCCAGCTCTGTTCTGGGGACCAAAACGGCTTGATCTGTCACGCCGGATGGAACCGGATAAAATATATTTACCTGCATAGGAATAATTTAACCTTGTAAAAAGAGCATCAAGCACGTATTCATCTTTCGCCGATGTTCCGGTTGTAAGTGTTGCCCCCGAAATATTCTTGATACTTGTATTAATGAAAGCAACAGGATTATCTGCATCAGTTCTGGGAGAAATTGTTAATCCGTAGTTATCCTGTTTTGAAACATCATACCCGACAAGTGCGGTAAACATATTGTCATCCCCGACAGAAAAATTATATGTTGCAGTATTTGACCAGTACCAGTTTGTCGATGTATAATTTGTTCTTTCCGCTGTAATCTGTGCAAGGTTTGGGGTTGAGATATTACCTGTATGTCCATTACCTCTGGCAAGAAATGCTTCCCTGTACATCTCTCTTTTGGAGTTTGATATACCCAGGTTAATTGTTGATTTCAGAACCAGACCTTTTATCGGTTCATACGAAATGAATGTATTTGCCGTCTGCCTTAATGCATAATTATAATCAAGATTGGCATCCAGTTTATTAAGAGGATTTGATAACTGGTCGTTAAAGATACCCTTCATTTCAGCATCCTGACAGATCACAAAATAATCCCCATTATCTTTCCAGACAGGGATGATCGGAATATTACTTACCGCATCAGCCATAATACCGCTGGTATTCGTAGCAGTATTACCTCCTGAGGTAGACTGAGCTCTTGTCACACCATAAGTTGGGGCAACGTTAATCCCAACTTTAAGTTTATTTGTAAGGCTTGCATTAAAAGAAGCTCTGAGCGAATATCTTCTTTCAAAGCTGTTTACAATTACACCCTGGTTATCAAGAAAACCCATTGAAAGATTGAAATTTACCTTTTCATTTCCACCACTAGCACCTATCTGGTAGTTCTGGAACGGGGCAGTCCGGAAAATTACATCCTGCCAGTCGGTATGTGCCCAGCGATCCGGCTGATTAAGATATTCAGGAATCGCGAGCCCCAGGTTGGTCCTTGCTTCTTTGGCAACATCAACGAAAGTCTCTGCACTTGCCATTTCATATCTTTTTGCGACCTGTTGTAAGCCGGTATTTATATCGACAGAAAATTTAGTCTTTCCCAGTTTACCGCTCTTGGTTGTTACCATTATAACTCCATTACCTGCTCTGGATCCATAAATAGCAGCTGATGCAGCATCTTTGAGAATATCAATACTTTCAATATCATTCGGAAGAATTGCGTTAAACAGGTTGGCATCATCAGTGGGATAACCATCAATTACATAAAGCGGGCTATTGCTGCTTGTGAGAGATCCGTTACCTCTTATCCTGATAAAGGGAGCAGATCCAGGATCACCGGTTGCCTGCTGGAATCTTACTCCGGCAATCTGGCCTACCATTGCCTGTCCCGGATTCGAAACCGGTATTCCTGATAACTTTTCAGAGCTCACGGAAGAGATAGCTGTTGATACCATTGCCTTACTCTGGGTTCCATAACCAACAACAACAACCTCTTCAAGTCCTATGGCCTCCTCAGCCATCACAATTTCAACATTTGTTTGGCCCGTGTAAACTATTTCATTGGCAGCCATTCCCACGAATGAAAAGACCACGGTTGAATTCTGCGGAATATTCTGTAATGTAAATCTTCCATTCTCATTTGAAAGAGTTCCGATTGTAGTCCCTCTGACGGAAATTGTAACTCCCATCATTGGATCTCCGTCTGCATCTTTAACAGTACCCGTCAAAACACCCTGTTGTTGTTCATAACTACTTGTTCCTCCGGAAGACGCAGACAATGTAAATTCCGAAGCAACAATAAATAAACACATGATCCCTGCCGTAAGGAATCCTCCTCCTCTTTTCCTCCTTCGTCTCAGGAAGAAATAATTTTTAAGACTCATTTTCATTAATTTAGATTTTAGTTTTTAATTGACTTGTGTTAATTACTGATTTTTGGATTGTAAAATATGATTTTTCAAAGTTATTATATTAAGAGTATCAGTCAAGCCTGATACTCTTAAATACTGTTCCTTATCCTTTCCTTCAAATTTGAGAACATTGGTTCGCGTACTACGTTCTTCAACAGGCAAATAACTATCTCCTATAAGCCGGTTTGTCCAGGAATTCACAACCTTTACCTTAAGTGAATTTTCACCTTCCTTCAATAAACCTGAAATATCAGCAGTGAATGGAGCGATCCAGCATGTTCCTGCTCTATGATCATTTATCCGGACTTCTGCTACTTCTTTGACATTTCCCAGGTCGATCAGCACCTTTTCATTCCCGGGATCTCCCGGAGTGTACCTGAATGTTGAAGAATATTCAGCAGGTCCGCTATAATATCTGATCTTCTCATCGCTGAAATCTGTCCATGATTTAAATTCTTCAATTGTAAGAGGATCTTCGGGTCCCCATGAATTTATGAACTTCAGACTGAAAGGAGATGTCATCTTTATTTCTGATACAGGAGTGTCACAGGCTACTGTTTCATCAGTGCCGTCGGACCATTTCATTGTGTAATTCCCGGGCAGAGAAAATCTTGCAATTGCATTGTCTTCAGAATAATAACAATCCATAGCCGGGAACCTTGAACCAATAGTCCCCGTTTCAGGGAAGATTTCTCTTCCGTCCTTCATCACCTTTTCAATATGTTTCTTCGGCTGCTTATCGGTGAATACTACGAAAACTGAACCTTCGGGATTCAGATGTAAAGGAATGTATGTAAAGGCACCGTCATCCTTGTATACAGCAATCTGTTTAATCTCTCCGGTCATCGGATCCCACAATTCAGGCACCTTTCCTGTGACCCTGAATTTACAGATAAGCTCCTCATACCTGTCAGGCAGCTCTGTGAGATACCTGTATTTTGTGTCATAAATTCCATACCTCGCCAGGCGGTTGACAATAAAATAAATTTCCTTTTGTCCGTCAGTACGGTGAATATATTCAAGATGTGTACTATCCGTGACAGATAAAAAGCTGAAATCAGGTTCTATTCCAAGTGATTTTAGTGTTTCACCGGGTGTAAGTCCCCAGATCACTTTACCCTTTCCGGTATTCTTTACCTTAGTATTTATGCTGTCAACGTCTCCCCATAAACGACCGGCTATTTTCGTGACATCACTGTCTGATTCAGGAAAACCTCTCAGCCCTGTTGCTTTTTCAGGTTTTGGGCCGACAAGTATAAGGCCTTCACGTACTAATTTATCAAGTTTTTTAAGCAGTTCAGCGTTTATTGCTCTCTCAGGCGGTAAAACCAGAATTGAGTAGGACATTCCATCGGGCAACACAATTCTGCCATCTTCAATCTGTACCCTTTCAAGCAATACATCAAGACTGCATTTATCCCAGTCGTATCCGAAGCCAAGGTCAGTGACTTCATCTTTGAGGAAGACGAAGTTTGGTGTGTCATCTCCGTAATAATAAAGGGCATCTGCCACAAATTTACCCTGGGAAAGGATAAATGAGCAGCGGTTCATATATCTGACAAATGCTTCAGATTCTTTCCACCAGGTAACATGGCGGTTAAAATGGGTTCCGGCGAAATATTCATTACCGGGTTCCCCATATTCATCAGGCGATGCTGTAAATGTATGCCAGACAATACGGTTCACTCCTGAGCAAAAAATCCTGTCTATCACATTTTTGCAATCCGATGGCGGTCGTTCCCAATGAGGGCCGATACTTGTTGGTCCTTCGGCAGCAACAAACTGTCTGCCATATACATGAGCCACGCTTGCACTCTGCTTTACACATAGTCTCTGAGCATCAGATACACGATGAGTATTTGAGCGTACCCAGAATTCTCCCATGGGAACGTCGTTGTACCCCATTGTTTTTATAGCATCAATTGGTGCCGAATGAGGGCCTCCCGATTCCGGATGAGTGTAGAGATTATTCTGATGGGCAATACCCGTGAATGTTTTATAGAAATCGTCAGCGATAAGATCACTTACAGTCCGGCGGAAATCATGAAGAAAACGGTTTGAAATATCACGGTTACCGACAATCCTGTTGGTAAGTACAGGCATATATTGCGTCATATCATAACCACGTAATTCCCTGAATTTTTCCGGAAACCCATGAGTCCAGTTGGCAACTCCCATCTCCCAGCTGTCGGTATGGATGAATTTCAATGAATTACCTGCCTCCTGAGCGCCGGCAATCAGCTTAGAGATCACGTCCTCATTAAACTTCAGTAAGGCATCTTTACTCAGATGATCGATTGAAAGTCCATCCCAGCCGTCACTTGAGGTTGAAACCTTAACCCCGGTGCATGTCATACCATACCGGATAATAGTCCAGTCACCGACGGGAGCATCCCATGTCAAAATTCCATTATTGAAAAACTCAGTTATATCAACAACTTCGTCTGATCTGAGAAGCTGAGCCGGTTCATCTGTATAACCTTCCCTCAGCTTATAAAGCGGATAAATACCTGACCAGCCGATACGTTCCCGGAGGCTCTTTATGCCGTGATTTTTTATTCCCGGACTATTTTCATTTTCCGGAAATTTCTTTACTGCCTGAACCAGGATATCCTTGTAATACAGTTTTGAGGGAGGTTCCGGCAGGCTGTCAGTAATTTTCCCCGGACCGGTTACATTTTTTTCGCTCCAGGTAATTGTTTTCATGGCATACTCCGGAGTGACTGATGGTCCTCCCGGATTCCAGCCGCTCTGAACATTGATAGTAAGTTCCAGACCAAGCCTGTCAGCTTCCCTGATGGCATGCTTATATAATTCCATCCATCTGTTGCTGAGAAAGGCTGGTCCGGGTTCAGTCTTAAGGGCAATTGAATAATTTGAGGAACCGGCATCAAAAATTATTGCACCACCGTAACCGTTTGCCTTCATTGCTTCCAGATCCTTTGTTATGCAATCTTCGGTTACATTGCTGTTAAGCCACCACCAGAAAGCCCGTAGTCGTGCATAAGATGGCGGATTCAGGAAGTCCGCCTCAAAATCATTGCTTATTTCCTTCCTGAATCCGTCATTTTTATCAGTTGTCTTACATGTCATGCAGACAACCGAACATAACAATATTACCGGCAGCAGGCTGCCGGAAAGATATTTTTTCATTCCCATCCGGGATTCTGATCCAGAACTTTATCCTTATTGGTATCTATAACTGTCTGAGGAATAGGCCACAGGTTATAATCGAAAGTCAGGGTAGCCTGAGCTTCCGGCCAGTATGCATACTGGGCTATCCTGTCAACAGCTATAGTTCCTCCCATTCTCAGAAGAGTGTTCCACCTGCATTCCTCGTAAACGAGCTCACGTGCACGTTCATCAAGGATAAGATTGAAATTATCGTCGACATCAGCAGCAGTAACCAGATAAGTGCACTGAGCACGATTCCTTAACAGGTTAATATCATCTGCAGCCCCGTTCTTGTCGCCGCTCCGCTGTTTGGCTTCTGCACGAAGAAGGATTGTTTCAGAAAGACGGATAAAATAGTCATCGCGGAAAAGATTACTTCTGTTCTCGCCTGCATCAAGTCCTGTATATTTATCAGTTGCTATCTTGCATGAAACCGGATAGCAAAGACTGCGGTTATTATTGTTAGTGGATTCATCTGCCCCACCAGTGTACATTTCCTCCCATGGCACAGTCAGGAGATAATAGGGAGATGTTGCAACATTACCTATAAAAGTTCTGCGGAACACTACATCTGAATTGCGAAGGTCTGCGGCCCATTTATCTTCATAAATAACATCCCTTGTGTACATTGTTGGTATAATCTGCGAAATGCCCCTTCCACCTACATCTTCAAGTGTACCTGTAAGATGATTTTTTGCACCGTCGCGGAAGACTGGTCCGTAGGTCCGGGAATAGGGCAATCTTGCTCTGCCGTCCTCAGCTTTATATGCAGCATAGTCAGTCTGAATAGCCCAGATACATTCTGTATTTCCATCCTGGAAGTTAACATTACCCTCCTGGAAAAGATCCCAGTAATGGTTTGTTGTCTGCTCCAGTGTACCTACGGGTGAGCTTGTACTGCCTTGCCTGTAAACAGGAATATTTATTGTCAGTTCACTTTTTCTCTTTCCGAAACGGGCATTCATAAGTGAATATATTCCTCCGTCTATTACCTTGTTACCATAGGAAATCGAACTGGCATAGGCAGTCTGGGCACCAGAGGAATTACCCTCAGCTGCAAGCTGAATGCCCAGAGCAAGGTAAAGTTCACAAAGGTTATGTTGTGCAACTGCCCTTACGAGACGGCCTCCTGATAAAGTTGTTTCCGGAAGATCATTCTCGATAGCGAGAAGCTCATCTATGGCAAACTGGTATGTCTCCACCCTTGATGAACGTTCATAGTCGTATTTGGCCGTTTTGGAAATCTCTGTAACAATTGGCACACCTCCATAAAGTTCACCAAGGTTACGGTATGCAAAAGCTCTGAAAAACCTTGCCTGAGCCAGAACATAAGCTTTTTCCGCAGGTGAGGACCATGATATCTGTGGTAATTCTGCTGCATACAATGCCAGATTTGATTTTGATATTATCTGGTACCATGCACTGTAAATATTCAGGAAATGGGAATGATCGGGATTGATTGTCCCGTAATTATTAAAGGTATTACCTCTCCTGATACTTGCAACATCAAACATATCGGTTCCATTACCGCGGAAAACAAATGACCATGCAGCTTCTGTTGAATTTACCCAAATATCTCTGAGCTGCGAATAAATACCAACCAGTACCTGGTCGATCTGGGCAGATGTTGAAAACGCATTATCTGTTGTGTAGAAGGTAGTTGGTTCCTCTGTAAGGAATTCCTTATCTGATTCGCATCCTGTAAATGCAATTACAAGGAAAAGGACCAGTATCTGTATAGAAATTATTATCTTTTTCATTTTCTTCACATTTTTTGGTTAAAAGGTAGCATTTACACCAACTGAAAATGTTGATGGAACAGGGTATGTATTTTCCCGTACCGGAGTACCTGTTTCAGGATCGCCTCCAAACCAGTTGGTAAAAGTTGCCAGATTCTGAATACTGAAGAAAGCCTTCAATGAGTTGATTTTCATAACATCGATCAGCTTCTTATTAAAAGTATAGGATAATGAAATATCCTGTATCCTGACAAATCCCCTTGACTGGAGAGCCTGATATCTTCCGTCACCGGCAAATATTGCAGACGGATAAACATTACTCTTGTTTTCGGGTGTCCAGTAAGGTTTTGATGTCATATTGGCATTAAACAAACCTGTACCCGATGTAAGATATGCTGCGGTATTACTTTTCAGATAGTGGTCATTCCCCCCGAAAATCCCGGAGATCATTACATAGAGCTCAACATTTTTATATCCGGCTACATTGCTAAGGCTCGAACGGAAATTTTCCTTGGTATAACCCAGGATAATTCTGTCAGCTGCCGTGATACCGGGAACGTTATCATGATCTCTGTATTTCGGTGCTCCGGGAGCTGCTCCTGTAAGACCGATATATTCAGTATCCTCTGCCTGGACAATACCATCCTGATCATAACCGAATATTGCTCCCAGCGACTTACCAATAAAAAGACTGCTTGCAATATCGTCATCCTCTTTCCCGTCACCATCAAGATCGTCACCATACAGATGAACAAGCTTGTTATTGTTTTTCCAGAAAGTAAGGGTAGTGTTCCAGTACCAGTCAGCACTCTTGATATTTACAGTACTTATTTTAAATTCAACGCCAGTATTGTTTACCTGGCCCATTGAAGTTTTAATAGTATTGAAACCGGTCATAGCAGGAATATTTCTCGTAAAGATCTGATCGGTTGTTTTTGAGAAATAGAAGTCCAGGTCAAACAAAATACGGCTGTTTAATATCTCTGATTCAAATCCTGCATTCCACGATTCGGTTGTTTCCCATCCAAGGTCAGCATTACCAAGTGCACTCTGAAAGAGACCATAATTTATTGTGCTTCCTGTGTTCGAGAATTCATACCTGGAACCACCTGATGCAGCATTAGCAACTGTTGAAAGTGTTCCATAAGGACTTATTCCCTGGTTACCGTTCTGACCCCATGACAGTTTAAGTTTTAAACTGTTAATTGCATCGATGTTAAAGAAAGGTTCATTTGATATTTTGTAAGCCACCCCTGCGGCAAAGAAGTTTGCCCATTTATTGTTTGCACCAAATACAGAAGCACCGTCACGACGATAAGATCCGGTGAAGAAATATTTATCACCAAATGAGTAATTCAACCGGCCATAATATCCTATGTTAGCTCTGTCTTCTGCATTGAGTACAACCTTCTGGACTGTGGCTTTATGTAATCCCCACATGCCAAGGGTAGTATTACCATTTGCAGCAAAATCGGACCCTGTTGTATTAACCTGTTTGTATTGACGGAGGTCCCTTGTGGCAACAGCAGTAACATCAACACTGTGCATCCCAAATACATGTTTGTAATTCAGTATATTGTCAAATACATAACTGAATGTGCTGTTGTTGTCAATATTACCATTCGCCCTTGACAGGAATCCCTGTACAACTGCTGCAGAATATCTCTCTAAACCTTCACCTTCGGCAATATAATTGTCTTCAAAATAGAAACTGCCCGACTGGTTTTTATCGAGGTTTGTCTGAAGATTGATCCGGTAGCTGAGTCCTTCCACCCAGGGAATGTCAATAACGGTATACGCATTAAGTCTGAAATTATTCCTTATATCATTATTGTCTGAAACATCATTTGTAACACCCCATAATGGATTGGTACCGGACTGGGTATAAGGGTACTTTTCAAGATTACCCATATCGTCGCGGTACATCACTCCATAAGGCGACATTACCTGAGCAGTACCGATATTAGCAGAAAATCCTGAATAATCTCGTCTTGAAAAACCGGCATCCATTCCCAGCTCAAGCCACTTGGTTACATTTGTTTTGAGTTTTGCCAGAAATGACAGGCGATTGAAATCATCACCCATAACTATTCCCCTGTTATTATCGTATGCAGTTGATAAATAATAGTTTACATTAGGATTTGCGCCTGAAACAGACAACTGGTAATCCTGTACAACACCTGTACGGGTAGCTTCATCGAGCCAGACAGTTTCATTCCCTGCGGCAAGGTTTGCAAGTTCGCCGGGTTTCATCCATTCGGTAGAACCAGGAGTATATTGATTCCTTGCATTGACAACGTTGATCCATTCTTCTCCTTTCATCATAACCGGTTTATTCTGCCATGTCTGGACACCGGTGGAAGCTTTAAAACTAATAACAGGCTTTCCTATAAGTCCTTTTTTAGTTGTAATTGCTATTACACCGTTTGCAGATCGCGAACCATAAGCAGCTGCGGAAACAGCATCTTTAAGCACATCGAAGCTGGCAATGTCATTCGGATTAATATCTCCGAGGCTACCCAGAAATATAACTCCGTCAAGAACAATCAGAGGATCGTTTGACCCGGAAATTGAATTCTGACCCCTTATCATCATACTCGGTTGCCCTCCTGCAGTATTTGTGGCACCTATATCCAGTCCGGATATGCTTCCCTTAAGACTTTCAAGGGCGTTGAATTTTGGCAGCTGTGCCACCGGTGAAGTTTCAACATTTAAAGAACCGACAGTCCCGGTAAAATCCCTTCTCAGGGCTGTACCATAACCTATTACAACTACTTCAGCCAGGCCGATAGCTTCCTCTTCCATCTGAACATCTATCGAAGTCTGACCCGATACAGGGATTTCCTGTGATTTTAATCCGACAAAAGAAAATACAAGAACAGCACTCTCAGGGATATTACTGATTGTAAACCTTCCGTCGATATCGGTTAGTGAACCAAGATTGGTCCCTTTTACAGCAACCGTTACCCCCGGCAACGGTTCACCATTAGAATCTGTAACCCTTCCGGAAACTGCATTCTGGACAGAATAGGCTTCCGGACCGTTAAATTGCGGGTCGGCGGCTGCCACGTTCATTGCAGGCAAAAATACCATTAACAACAGTAACTTTGCCACAAGAATGCTTCTTACCATCCTTCCCGGCAGGAATGTAAAATTCCTCTTAAATTGATTTTCCATAGACTTAGTTGATTAATTTGAATTTAAAAAATTTCAGCCGGCACTAAATATTTGCTATCCTTTTAGTGTGGCTCTTACTACATAAAATAATGATTAATAAAAATTTAGATATGATGTCATAGGCATATAACATTAATTAAAAAATGGGTTGTCAATTATCTTCAGTCATTTGATGAGTTATCCGGTAAATTAGTTGCGTTCTGTCGGTATGTTTTGATAACTTCTCCCGCAACAAACTTACGATTTATTCAGGATTTGATATTTTTAAAGGCTTAAAAAATTCAGTATGACAGGTCTCAGAAAAATATACCTCATCAGCATTTTATTTATTTTCGTTACAGCTAACACAGGTCTCTCACAAAGGACTGATTCACTCGCATTCAGAATGAATACAAGATATTCATTTTACACTTCTGAAAAGGATGCTGAAATGATCCTTCATGTTCCTCAGAGCTATATTACTAATAAAATATCTGTTCTCTTTTCTGTTAATAATTATGATACCCCCGGCAAATGGGAAGGTGTCCCCGGGAAAAAATTAATAAGAATTCCTTTCAATCCTGCCGTGAGTAACGGATTCCACAAGGTAAGAGCTGAAATAAAAGTAAGCGGAAGTATTACAAGATTTGTTGCAGAAGCTGATCTTATTAAACTCAGTTACAAACCGAATGAGGTAAAGACAGACAGATTCACCGGAGGATTAATAGTAAATAAAAGGCAGTTTTTTCCTGTGGGATTCTACTGTTATTCACCAGTGAATCCAACTCTACCTGAAGAAGAAGTAGTTAAGGGATTCAATATGATTTCGCCTTACCAGAAAATATTGCCATCATCTTTTGATGAAAGAAAATCATACATGGACCGTTGTGCCCGGCTTGGACTGAAAGTGCATTATAATCTGTTGTCAGTCTCAGGAGGAGGTGGTGTCAGTTCTAAAATAGAAGGCCTCACCTGGTCACAGAAAAGAACTCTCCTTCTTAATGAAATAAAGGCCTTCCGCGATCATCCTGCCCTGCTGGCCTGGTATATTGCTGATGAACCAAACGGTTATAAAATCCCACCGGACACTCTTAAAACAATATACAGGCTTGTAAGGGAGAATGATCCCTGGCACCCTGTTTCAATTGTTTTTATGGCGCCCTGGCTTGCTTCGCGGAATTATATCGATGCACTTGACATCGTTATGGCTGATCCATATCCGATCCCTGACTCTCCTGTTACCCTTCCCGGCAATGTGGCATTAACCTTGTCAAACGAATTCCGGGGAAAAAGGCCGGTCTGGATGGTACCCCAGGCTTTCGGTGGCGGAGAGATCTGGAGCAGGGAACCGACAATCCAGGAGGTGAGGGCTATGACCTACCAGTCAGTAATAAATGGTGTTAAAGGCATTCAGTTCTTCGTAAGGGAAGGACTTAATCTGTTCCCGAAATCAACTGCGCTCTGGAATGAATGCGGAAGAATGGCGGTTGAATTATCTGAAATGACTCCGTGGCTTTTGTCGGAAGAGGTGACTATGCCAGTGTCCGCTTCATCGGGGAATATTATTGTGAAATCATTTATTCACCGGGGACAGCTGCTGATCATCGCAGCAAACAGGACCAACTCACCTCAGAGAGCTGAATTTTCAATTCCCGGAATTTCTTCAGGAAGGGCAAGGGTCCTTTTTGAAAACAGATCTGTACAGGTCAGCAGTAGTCGCTTTACTGATCAGCTGTCTGCACTGGGAACCCAGGTTTACTTAATTAATACCGGAAAGATCAGGGAAACAGTCAGGCCGTGGAGCGGAAACCTTATCAGGGACCCGGGTTTTGAGGATCCGGCAAGCCCGGGAATACCTGCATCCTGCTATGCGTGGAATAATGGCGACCGTGGTGCCACATTTTTCCTCGATTCCCGTGAACAATATGAAGGAAATCACTCGCTGCGTATGATTACTCCTTTTAATAACCGCAGTGCAAGGTTGAGATTTTTCCCATTCAAAATCCGGCCAGGAATGACATACTATATTTCTGTAAGGGCAAAAGCAGATCATGAACAGATTCCCGATACCACTCAAAGAAATAAGCCACAGTATTTTGAAGTTTCACTGGGAGATTACGGATCTAAACGATTTGAGCTCAGCGACGAGTGGCAGGAATATATGACAGGTATAACAATTCCAAACCGGACTGATCTTCCTCCAAAAACAAATGTTATTTTACAGATGCCTTCGGCGGGGGTTGCCTGGTTCGATATGCTACAGGCAATAGAGGGTGTTGATATTAAACAATCTATAAATCCTGAACTGAGGGCTTTTCCGGATAACTTGGAGTTTTATTATTAGTTACACAGAGGTCCACAGAGGTTTCACAGAGGTCCACAGAGGTCTTCAGAAAAAATCTCTGTGTATCTCTGTGACTTCTCTGTGTAACTCTGTGTAATTTTCTTCAAGTATGTCACGACTTCCTACTTCTCCCCTCCGTAACTAACTGCTTTCCTGATTGTAAATTCATATTTCCCCGCTTCAAGATTCAGGATCAGATCTTTCCCCTTCCTGACCGGTTTAATAAATTTATTTCTACTTATATCAGCTTTATCTTCAAGCACATCATCTGATCCGGGATAAAATCTTGCAGTGCTGCCGGCAGGAATTATTACTCTGTAGATTATTTCGTCACCATCTCTTTCCCATGAAGAGACAATTGTTCCGTATGGACCTTCATGCCTGGCTTCAAATTTATCAAGTCCTGTTACAAACTGAGGCTTAAGTATAACATTTTTGAATCCGGGCTTATCCTCATCAGGGAAAATGCCACCCGGTGCTTTATACATCCATGCTCCGATCTCTCCAAACATTATATGATTCATTGATATATCAGATTCAGGATTTATGGCCCAGTTCTCATATAATGTTGTTGCGCCGTTTACAATCCACCAGCCCCAGGAAGGATAGCTGTCCTTCACGGCAAGCCGGAAAGCAAGATCAGAATGCCCGTTCCCGCTCAAAGCATTAAGTATTGCTTTTGTACCTAGCAGTCCCACATCTATCTTTTCTCCGTCTGCCAGCACTTTAGCGGCAAGATTATCTGCAACTTTCTGCCTGAGTTCACCGGGAACCACATCCCACATCAGCGGGACACTAAGCTCAGTCTGCAATCCCTTACCATATACAGCCCTGTCCCTGTCCAGATATTTTTCATTTATTGCATTCCTGATTTTCTCTGCAAGGGCAGTGTAGGTCTCATTATCAACCTGATAACCAAACAACCGGGCAGCTTTGGCAAGAATAGTCACATCAGTAAAGTAATAGATTGAAGAAGTAAGTTCCTTCGGTGAAACTGATTTTACCGGGATCCAGTCTCCAAGTCCCCAGTCTGTCAGACCTGAAGGGCTTAATTCCGTGATATGATCAACATACCTTTTAATATTATCATAACATTTATGAAGGAGGTGAGAATCTCCATAAAAAAGATAAATATTCCAGGGAATTATAGCAATTGTGCTTGTCCAGTCTGGTCCGTTTGCCCAGTGATAGCCCCATCCGCTTGTCGGGATAATAGCAGGAAGTACCCCGTTGGGTTGCTGCTCATCAAGATGGTCATCCAGCCATTTCTCATATACCGTTATGCCGTCAAAATTGTATAATCCTGTTTCGATTGCTATATGAGCATCTCCCGTCCAGCCGTTCTTTTCGCGCTGAGGGCAATCAGTCGGGTAACCATAAAGATTTGAAAGGTATGAATTGTTTGTTGCCTTCCATATTCTGTTAAGAAGAGTATCCGATGACTCAATATTCCCTGCAGGTGGCACATCACTATGCATGAAATACCCTGAAAGACTCTCCTTTGTCAGGGAAACAGGCCGGTCAGACTCAACTTCGACATATTGAAAACCCTTGTAGTTGAACCTTGCCATAAAGGACTCCTCTCCTTTTCCCGACAATATAAAAATATCTGTCTGGAAAGGATCACTGTAATCTGTCGGACGGTAATGAACATCGATATTTGACTGATCAGCTGTTCCGTCTGTATTTAGTCTCTCTGCATGTTTAATACGGATAACAGTTCCTTTTTCGCCTGTTACTTTAAGCCTGCTTACGCCGGCAATATTCCGGCCAAGGTCAAAAACATATTTTTTATCACTGAACTTTTTAACCGACCGGGCAGGTATTTCAGCTTCAGCCCTCACCGGGTGCATCGCCTGTGCAGTTATATTCAGCGAGGGTGCGGGAACATTTATTGCATTCTGCCACATTGAATCATCAAATCCGGGCATATCCCAACCTTGTTTTTCAAGTCTGGCATCATAATGTTCTGCAGTATAGATACTGTTAAAAATCAATGGACTCAGGGAAGTTTTCCAGTCTGTCGCGGTCGGTACAATTATTTCACTTCCATCCTCAAGAACGATAATTATGTCCATACAAAACTTTGGTCTGGCACGCCAGGGGGCTTCATGGAAGAACCACACTGCTGTTGACTGGTGATTATACCATCCGTTCCCCAGCAGCACTCCTGCAGCATTTTCACCGGTTTTCAGCAGAGATGTGATATCATGTGTAAGGTAAAGTGTACGGCGATCAAAGCGTGTATATGTCGGATCAAGAAGATGATCCCCGACCTTTTTACCATTAATGGAGAGCTCGCAGAGACCTGCAACTGCTATATAAGCCCGGGCATAGCTGATTTTTCCCGGAATATTGAAAGACTTCCTGAAATAAGGTGCAGGTTTGAGATTGATATCACGGGTATCGCTTATCCAGCTGCCTTTCCAGTTTTTATTCTCAATCATCCCTGTTTCGAATGAAGCAACTTCGGATATGCCGGAAGGCTTACCTTTTTTATCCCAAAGCTGGATACTCCAGAAATAGCGCGTCAGAGGAGCAAGCTGTCTTCCATTGTAAACGATCAGATTCAGTTCTGAACCGATCTTACCGGAATCCATCACATCGCCTTTCCCCTGCGAAACAGCAGCTGAGTCATGTCCTACAATTATCCTGAAAGCGCTTTGCCTTGCTCCCATCCTTTCATCTCTCATCTGCCATGTAAATCTGGGATTCATTGCATCTATCCCGAGAGGATTGACAAGATGTTCACATTTCAGATTATAAGCTGAGAAGCCACCTTTATTATCTGAACAGGCAGAGGCTATCGCCAATAGAATTAATCCGGGGATAAAATACCTGTGTGAAAATTTATTTATCATATTTTTTTTGTAATGCTGCTTTTCGATTTTAAATCTATTTAATTCCTGAATGCTCATAATTTACTGTATCCCTTTGTGTCCTTCGTGTGAACTTTGTGTACTTTGTGGTTAAATTAAATTTTTTTAAACCACAAAGAGCACAAAGTTCACACGAAGGACACAAAGGTTATGAAAAACAATAGTCAGAGAAATTCAGATAAGGACAAACTTTTTGAAGTATCAGTTATAAGCTCTTTACCTCATTAACCAGGTTCTGGAGGCTGGATTTAGCATCGCCGAACAGCATTCTGGTCTTGGTATCAAAGAACAGCAGGTTTTCAATTGCAGCATAACCTTTGCCCATGCCACGCTTCATCACAATTATATTCCTGGCGTTTCTTGCTTTTATGATTGGCATTCCGTAGATAGGGCTTGACGGGTCATCTTCTGCGGCAGGATTGACGACATCATTTGCGCCGATCACAACGACCACATCGGTATTGGGAAGGTCGGGATTTATCTCATCGCTTTCGATGAGCTGTTCATAGGGAACATCAGCTTCGGCAAGTAAAACATTCATATGCCCGGGCATCCTTCCGGCAACCGGGTGAATTGCATATTTTACTTCTACTCCTTTTTCATCAAGAATTTTATCCAGCTCGTGGCAGATATGCTGTGCCTGTGCCACTGCAAGTCCATACCCCGGAACAATAACTACTTTTTTCGAATAGCTTAGGAGAACGGCTGCATCAGAGAGTGAAATTTCTTTTATCGATCCCGTAGTTTCGACAGCGGATTGACCACCACCGCCGAAAACACCGACGATTACATTCAGCAACGATCTGTTCATTGCCTTACACATCAGCACTGTCAGTATCGTACCTGCTGAACCCACCAGGATACCGCCTGTAAGCATAGCCTGATTATCATAGAGGAATCCTCCCATTGCAGCTGCGACCCCTGTAAAAGAGTTCAGAAGGGAAATAACCACAGGCATGTCGGCACCTCCTATTGGCATTACAAAGAGAACGCCATAAAGCACTGCAACTGCGAACATAATATAGATCCAGTGTGTAAGTTCGGAAGCAGCGCTGACATCCCTTGTCATTATAAATACAATAAAGCCTATAAGGATTATCAATATGGTGATGTTAACATATTTCATTGACTTAATCCTGAGATCACCAATCCATCCGTCAAGCTTCCCGAATGCTATCATACTTCCCGACCATGACACAGTCCCGATCATAAGTCCGAGCAGTATTGCAAGCACCTGCCCGTTTGCCATCCCGTGTTCGGCGATAAGATCAGGCCTTACATGCGGAAATTCCATCATTGAGATCAGAGCAGCGGCTGCTCCTCCCATACCATTGAAAAATGAGACCAGCTGGGGCATGGCTGTCATCCTTACTTTCTTTGCTATTATCCACCCGATAACAGTACCTATTATTATTGCTGCAAGGATCCATGGTATATTTCCAATTGGTTCACCATCCTTCTCATGGAAGATGAGTGTAGCTATAATTGCAAAACCCATTCCGAAAGCAGCCAGGATATTTCCCCTGCGGGCAGTAAGAGGATGGCTCAGCATTTTCAGGCCCATAATAAATAGTACGGAAGCCACCACATAAGTAATTTCCATAACAGAGATACCCCAGGGAAATTGCGACATATCATTCATTCCGTTGAAATTTAATATTAACATTGGATCCTATTTCTTCTTTTTAAACATCTCAAGCATTCTGTCAGTTACAACAAAACCGCCAACAACATTGAGAGTTCCGAGGACAACTGCAAGGAAACCCAGGATCATCGACCCCGTTGTTTCAGCATGCCCCATCACAATGATGGCTCCGATTATTACAACCCCGTGAATTGCATTAGCCCCGGACATAAGAGGTGTATGAAGTATAGCCGGTACGTGGCTTATCACTTCAATACCCAGAAAAACAGACAGAATTACAATAAATATAGCTTCTCTGTGCTGAAGAAAGAATCCAAGTATATTTTCCATATTGTTGACTATTTGATATTTAGTAATTGTTTTGCCCTCTGGCTCACATACTCTCCGGCATGTACTGCCGTGGTACCAATAATTATCTCATCCTGCATGTTCAGGTTAAGATTACCTTCCTTGTCCAGTATAATTTTAAGAAGGTTGATAATGTTATTACCGAACATCTTACTTGCATCTGCAGGCATATCTGAAGGGTAATCGGACTTACCTATTATTTTCACCCCGTTAACCAGAACTGTTTTTCCATTCTCAGTCAGCTCACAGTTCCCTCCGCCTGAAGCAGCCAGATCAATTATTACAGAACCGGGCTTCATTGAATGAACTGTATCCTTAAGCAGCAATACAGGGGCCTTCTTTCCAGGTATCTGAGCGGTAGCGATAACAACATCGGCCGCGATGGCACGCTGCTGGATAAGCTCTCTCTGTTTGTTCTTAAACTCTTCTGTCTGTTCAACTGCATAACCACCGGCTGCAGCATCTTCTTTTGCACCTTCAACTTCGATGAATTTTCCTCCCAGACTTTTCACTTCCTCTTTTACAGCAGACCGGACATCAAAAACCTCGACTACTGCACCAAGCTTTCTTGCAACTGCAATTGCCTGTAATCCTGCCACTCCTGCTCCCAGTATAAGTACCCTTGACGGTTTGATAGTTCCTGCGGCAGACATGAACATCGGGAAAAACCGTGGAAGAAGGGAAGCAGCATCAAGTACCGCTTTATAACCTGAAACTGTTGCCATTGAAGACAGGATATCCATTGCCTGAGCCCTTGTTGTTCGCGGGATAATATCAAGTGCAAGGACTGTTAGTCCAGCTGTTCTGGCCTTCTCCAGCCATTCACTGTTCTCTGCAACATTAACCACCGAACAAAGAACCTGTCCTTTCCGGCAGTATTTAAGGTCATCATCAGGCAAAGAATTAACCGAAAGTATAAGGTCTGACTTCGAAAAGATCTCTTCGCGTGATACGGGTGTAACACCAGCCTTACGATATTCATCGTCGGCAGAAAAAGAATTCAATCCGGCATCATTTTCGATAAGAACCTGAGGACCAAGCTTCTGTAATAAAGCTGCTTCTCCGGGAAGCATTGCAACTCTCTTTTCATTGCCGTGCTCCCTGAGTATACCTGTAATCATATATACTGTTTTAATTTGTGGACCAATATAGCAAACAAAAGGCAAAAATCAATTCCTGAGACTGAAGAAAGGATAGAATCCATAAACCCTGACTCACTCCGGAGAGCTCAGTCTGACCCTGATAGTCCCTTTTTCTCCGGCAAAAAAGTATGCAGGAATCCTTATCTCCAGTCTTTTCAGACCAGGTATCCTCCTGTCGAGCTTCAGCGGAGGTGGATCCATCATTATCGTCGAGATCCTCACACCTGATGGTGATGATATCCTCAGATGTAACTCCTTCCCGTCCTGCTTCAGCAGAGCGCCGTCAGCTGCCGGGACAACTTCAGCTGTTGTCATAAGAGCCCAGGTCAGGTTCTTTGTGGAATCATTTAATTCTATCTGATCTTCTATAATTACTGAATGATCCGTGTCCTTAACAAATTTCCTGTGAGCACTTTTTACCCGTCCGTCATATATCGGTGTCATATCTATTGTTGCTTCAGGTACCGGACCTGTTCTGAAATCAACTATCCCGGCAGTAGCATCAACTTTGAACCTTTTATCATTTACTGTCAGCGTACCATGCCCATGATTTCCCTTTGTAAGCAATGTCCATCGCTGGCAATCCTGACACTGACCCCAGAGATCAAATCCTGCCTGTTCGAGGGTATTATAATCCTGAACACCCGGATCAACAGCCCACCTGACTCCGTCCAGTTCGAACACAAAGCTGCCTGCATCCATGTTACCATGACTCAGATTGGCTCTGCCTCCCTTACCACCGAAATAATATTTATGAGGATCATCCCTTCCTCCCCTGAAAATGATAAGAGGATTTGAACCTTCACCCTTCCAGACCAGAGGCAGCTCTGTTTCATTTTTTGACTGGAACTGAGAAATCCAGACCAGTCCCGGACCAGCCAGCCGTGAAAGATTAGCCGTCTTTTTTGCAGGAATCAGGAATTTCTCCTTTTCCAGATAGAGGGGATTACCTGTTTTTTGAGCAAACCATGCCAGGACTATATCACCACCCGAACCTTCACTGTCGCCGCAATCGGCAAAATTGAAATAGTTCCCCGACGGAGCCACACTCAACATTCTGAAATCAGCGCTTTCAAGAAAAGAAGGATAGTCAGCAATGCCAAAATCATTACCGAAGGCACTTTCAAGCATTGATGAAGTGACTACAGAGAAACTTGTTCCATAACTCCAATAGGTTGCCCCTTCGGGATATACTCCGGCTGGTGCATATTGCTTCAGGGCAGCAGGTATACCATCCAGCGATCTGCTGATTGTCTTTGCAGCCAGTGCCGGGTCCTTTTCCGCAATTGCAATCGCAGCGGCAATCATTCCCCCGTTACATACCTGGTTCCAGTTATTTGTTCCATTGACCCATCCGTAATTGCCCTTTTCATAGCTTGGATTTATCCCCTTTTCAATAAGTGATTTTTTTGCAAGTTCCGTTGTTGCTTTTGGCAGATACCTTCCGACCCAGTCAACTGCTATGGCGACTGCAAGTGACATTTCAGCAACATCGAGGAAATGAGATGGATTCCAGTCAGAAAAATTACAGACAGCAATAAGTTCATCATTTATCTTTTTCAGAACATCAGGTTCTTTATCGATCCTGTAAACCATCGAGAGGATTGTCATCCGCTGCAGCATCGACCTGGATGTACTCAGTAATCTGCGCCCGACAACATTTCGTGTGAGAACGGGACTGCTCTTGATGTTTTCTGCATTAAGCTTCATGGCAGTATAGTAATTCTTAACAACAGGATCAGTCTTAAGCCTGGTTTTGAGATTCTTCTCAACAGCAGGAGTCAGTATTATGCGCGGAGTCGTCTTTTTTAATTTTGTCCGGAGATATCGGGTTGTCACAGGATTCTGAAGCTTCTGAACCTCATTACCTGAATTCTGGTTTGACTGTGGAATGGCTGTCCCGCAAATCATAAAAATTATTACGGCAATGAATATAAACCTCGGGAGAAAATCAGATCTCTGTGGAACTCTGTGCAAACTCTGTGTCCCTCTGTGCAATTGAAAGTTATCTTTTTTCATGTTACCATATTTTTTAACGGGTGTATAACTCTGTGATAAAAAATTATTACTGTATGGGTAATTCATAGCCTATCCGTTTTGACATTCTGCCTAATCTGACCTTCAGAAGGATATTTGGATCTCCTGGTTGTATTCCATTCATCAGTTTTACCTTTATTTCAGGCTGAAATCCAGTATACGGTGCAACAACCGTTATAAATCTTATATTCTGATCTTTTCTTTCCTTTTTTATATTATAACAGAATGCCGGACGTGGTTCCTTAATTGTGTAACGGAATGATACCTGGCCCTCTTCCTCAACGAGTTTCATATTTTCCTGTTTCATAGTCTGTACCATAACGTTCCATCCATCAGGGAAATCAGATCTGACAGTGAATTTTTCATTGTCAAACACTGCTTTACCGGGTGCAAGCTGAAAATGAAGATCAATATCACCGGTTGCTTCGCCAAGGGCTTCATCAATAATAATGAAATATTTTTTATCCACAAAGAATACCGAGCGGCGATGTTTCAATTCCGGATAGCTTGAATTTTCAACTACAAGGATATCGAGGTCATCCCCCGGTTTCCATAATAACAGTTCCGGAGCATATTTTAAATTCTCCCCGTTAAGTGTAAGAGTCTGATGAACCTTTGTCTGGCGGAACCAGTTCCGGCCTTCAGGATCACCGCTGTAAATATAGCTCCCTGCATCAGGCATAAGATTACGTCCTCCCGCGTAAAGTTCGAAAGTTCCGTTATCGGGCTGACAATGTCCTCCCCCATCCGGACCGCATTTAAGAATAAGACAAATTGCATCTTTATTCCAACTGCTTCTCAAAGAATAAAATCCGCTATAGGGATAAGCCCAGGCTGTCGAATCAGGAGTAACCCCTTCCCTGCCTTCGGAAGCAACATATAAAAAATCTTTCCTGTCAAACATTTGTGCCCACTCCCTCAGCCTTCCGTAATATTGCCCCGGAAAGCCGGTCCAGGAATCTCCGAACTGTGTTGAAGAACCATCAGGAAATGTAAGTTTCACAGGGACCTCACACATCTTTTCGACAGTCCTTAGATAGCTGTCGGGAAAGGCATCTGTATATCCGTTCATGTGTGCAAGTTCGACTGTATTAAGAAACCAGTTTATACAGCCGATATGATAACCGGTGGCCAGTTCACGCTGATAACCATCTGGGTAAACCTGGATACTTATCTCTGCATTCAATCTTCTGAAAGCTTCCTCCCTCCATTTTTCTGAATCTTTGAATTCCGGGAAGGTAATAGCAATGAAAGCCAGACCTTCAGCCTCCATCAGGCCCCAGTTGCTCCCTGACCGGTATTGTGTCATCAGATATGTGGCATGGTCGTAACAGCTGTTAAGAAAGGCAACAAGAACTTCCGGAGTAAAATGAGGTGAGCTTATGAAATGCTGATAAAGGCCTGTCCAGCTGTGTCCCCTGATACCTGCTTCTATTGACCTCCAGGCATAATTATGATTCCCGTCGTTGGGATTCTTCTTTGTCCAGTCAATCAGCTGACAGCACCATTCCGCAGCATATTTTTCATCAGCAGTATGCAGGTAAGCCTTTGCCATTGCATTCCAGAAATACATCCTGTTAAGCTGCCATACCCATTCATTATCAGGTACGGGTCTCATACCCCAGTTTATATCATCCCCGCAGAAAACAGGAGGATAAGCGCTCTGTCCGGTAAAAATATGCTTCAGTGCATTGTCTGCCATTTTCATTTCATCATCAGTGGCAGCCTTCCCGCGCATTTCTGATGCTGATAGCATTCCTGCAGGGTGCTTCACTGAAGTGCGAGACTTGAAATAATTCATCAGCTGAGCCGCGGTTATTGATGGATTACCGTAGGATCTCCTTACAGTTTCAAGTTCAGGCTTTTCAAGATCGAGCCGCGACATCAGCTTATAAAGATCAACGGATCTTACTTTATTCTCCTGAATACCATCCGCCTGGATCAGGTTAACAGACACTATAACAAATAACATGATCAGCAACAATACCTTCTTCATCCCTTAAAATGTAATTGACGAACTATACTATTAAAATTAAACTACCCCGGCAAATTAAGCATTACAATAATAACCTTAATAGTTCAAATCCTTTGTGTGCCTTTGTGTGTACTTCGTGTCCTTTGTGGTTAAGTAAGCATTTTTGTTTAACCACAAAGAGCACAAAGGATTACACTAAGGGACACAAAGGTTTAAGAGCATTTGTTATTATGTTACTTGCCAAAAAAATTCTCCAGCCAGAAATTATTTGCTTCATTTCTTGAATGAAAAGCTTTAGCACCGCCCCAGCCATGCCTTCCGTTAGGGTAAAGCATGAATCTGAAGATTTTCCCTTCATCCTGCAGCTTCGAAATCAGAAAGATTGAATTCTGCATGTGGACATTATCATCCATATCGCCGTGAGTCAGATATAGCTTCCCCTTGTAATCCCTGGCCCAGGTAAGGGCCGAACCATCCCTGTAACCTTCGGGATTATCCTGAGGTGTGTCCATAAAACGTTCTGTATAAATATTATCATAAAGCCTGTAATCTGTGACTGATGATCCTGCGAAACCGTGAGTCCAGTACTCCGCCCCTTTTGTAAGCGCGAGGCAGGTCATATATCCTCCGTATGAACTTCCTGTCATCCCCATCCTGGAGGGATCAACAAACGGTTTTGACCGAAGCCACTTAACCGCATCGGCATAATCAAGTACCTCCCATTTTCCAAGGCTGCGGTGAAGATAATCTAGACCTTTTTTCCCAAACTGTCCCGATCCCCTGTGATCAACAGTGAATGTGATAATCCCGTTCTGTGCATACCACGAAGGATTATTACCCTGCCACCTGTTACTTACATTTTTGGAATCAGGTCCGCCATATATTGTAAAAATAACAGGGTATTTACCTGAAGGATCAAAATTCAGGGGGTAAGTAATTATTGCAGGCATGCTGAACAGTCCGTCGGCTGTAATGATCTTAATCATTTCAGCTCTTGAATTCTTTGCCGGATCGAAAGAATTCTCAAATCTGTGGACCTCCCTTACAATCTTACCCTTTCTGTCATAAGCAATTATTGAACCTGGACTGGAAACGCTGCTCCATGTATCAAGGTAATAACTCCCTTTTGGTGAAATGTTTACAATATGGCTTCCTTCACCTTTCGTAAGCTGGAACAGATTTTTGCCATCAAGGCCTACCCTGAAGGCATGGTTATCTGTTGACTCAGGTCCGGTTGCAGTAAAATATATCAGCTTCTGATCTTCATCCACCCTGCTTATCGAGTTCACCCTGAAATCAAAATCTGTCAGCCTGACCTTCAGATTACCGTCCCAGCCGTAATAATAAAGGTTTTCCCAATCGTCTATGTAACTTCTTATTATGAAGCCTGATCCATTTTTCATTACATAAATATCTTCTCTGAACTCCACCCAGGTTTTACGGGATTCATTATATATCTGCCTGAAGTCGCCGGTTTCTGCATTTGCCAGAATTATCTTAAGATCATTCTGATCGCGGTTAACGATCTGAACAGCGAGATTTTTACTATCCGGTGTCCAGAAAGGCCATGCTAAATACTGATCAACCGAATAATCGGTTTTTACCCATACAGTTTTCGCAGTAGCTATATCTGCTATTCCCATTTTGACTTTAGGATTAGGATCTCCGGCTTTGGGATAAGGTACCTGCTCAAGCTTTCCATGAATACCATCAGCCTCATCAAGCCTGTTAAGAGTGAAAAGAGGCACATCACTTTCATCAGTCCTGAGATATGCAATTTTTGTCCCGTCAGGCGACCACCAGAATGCTGAATACCTGCTTGCCCTGCCAAGGATCTCCTCCATATAAACCCATGAAGCATATCCGTTATAGACCCTTTCGGAAGCGTCAGTTGTAAGCCGGGTCTCTTTAAAAGCAACGAGATCGAAAACGTACAGATCCTTGTTCCGGGTAAAAGCAATTTTTGTCCCGTCGTCGCAATACCTCACATTCACTTCAGCATCACTGCCGGATGTTATCTTACGAAGCTCACTGTATCCTGAGCTGAAAAGATACAGATCATTTTCCTTTACGATGATAATTGATTTATTGTCAGGACTGGTGACATCTTCTGGTCCGGTTTCAATCCCTGAGGGCAGGGATTTAATAAGTTGTTCACGTGCTGTTTCAGGCATCACAGCAACAGCAGCCTTTCCGCTTTTAATTTCAACACTCTGAATTACAGACTTCCCGCTTGCATCAGGCATCCTGACAAGGTAATGAGTATCATCTGTCCATCCAAGTACAGAAGCCTGATTCTGATTCCTAAAGGGCATCTGTGCAAATGCCTGATTAACTGCAATAAATGACAAAAAGTGCAGGAATATTATGCTTCTGAGGAAAAATAATCTGTTCATGTCTGGTTTTTCAATTAAGTTTTTCAATTATCTGACCGGTAAAAATAGAAATTATGGACAGCTGTTCCTTATCCCGGGACAGTTTTTTAAACATAATATTTTAAAGTAAATTCGATGCCGTTAAAAACCTGAAAGTGATGACAAGAACATTTATCCTTTTATTGATACTATTTATCGTCAGCTCCTGCACCTCGCAGAAGCAGGACTACACTAAAGCTCTGAAAAGCATAACAACAAGTGATATTGAACGTTACGTTGCAGACCTGGGAAGCGACAGGTTTATGGGAAGAAAGCCTTTTACAGAAGGGGAAAGAATTACTGTTAATTACCTGGCAGAACAGTTAAAGAATATCGGTTTTGAACCTGCATTCAGCGGAAGCTATTTTCAGAAAGTCCCGATGGTAGAGATAAATTCATCTGCAGATGAACTTGTAATAGCAGGATCTTCAGGAACCATGTTCAGATTCAAAACACCTGATGAAGTTGCTGTGGTAAGTCCGATGGAGAAAAGCAAGGTGTTTGTATCAAACATTCCTGTCGTTTTTGCAGGATTCGGAATAGTTGCTCCCGAATATGGTTGGGATGATTATGCCGGACTTGATGTGAAGGGAAAGATAGTTATTGTTCTTATAAATGATCCTGGTTTATATACAGGTGACCGCACTCTGTTCAGGGGAAGGGAGATGACCTATTACGGAAGGTGGACCTACAAGTATGAAGAAGCTGCATGGCAGGGTGCTGCCGGTGTGATGATAATTCATGAGACTGAAGGTGCAGGATATGAATATACTATTCCAAGGAAGAGCTCACTATCTCCCAAACTTTATATAAAGGATTACAGTAAAAATAATCCTGTCTGTAATTTTACAGGCTGGTTTTCGTCGGAAGCAGCTGACAGGCTGTTTGGAAGCTGTGGCATGCGGGTCGACAGCCTGCGTCAGGCTGCCTGCACGAAAGGATTCATTGGATTCCCGCTCAATTTAAATTGTTCACTTGGCCTCAACAATGAAATAGTTTATAATGAATCGTCAAATGTAGCCGGTATTCTGAAGGGATCAGAAAAACCTGATGAATGTATAATTTATACAGCTCACTGGGATCATTTCGGGATCGGAGAAAAAGAAAACGGGGATTCAATTTATAACGGGGCAATTGACAACGGAACATCAATGGCATGGGAGCTTGCTATCGGCAAAGCCTTCGCATCCCTTGAAAAAAGACCTTCGAGGAGCGTAATTCTTCTCTTTCCTACAGCTGAAGAACAGGGTCTTGTTGGTTCAGCATATTACACTGAACACCCGGTTATCCCTATTGACAAAACCGTAGCCTGTCTTAATAATGATCTTATGCTCCCGATCGGAAGGATGAAGGATGTCATGATAACCGGATACGGTCAGTCTGAACTTGATGATTATGCTGCCAGGGCAGCCATATCCCAGGACAGGTACATAACCGGCGACCCGAATCCGCATACAGGAATGTATTTCAGATCGGATCATTTTTCCTTTGCTGCAAAGGGAGTTCCTTCCCTGTTCGCCAGAGGAAATATTGAAAGCAGGAAATTCGGGAAAGAGTGGGCAGCCGGACAGGAAAGAGATTTCATACAGAATATATATCACAGGCCGGCTGATAATTATTACCCTGATAAATGGGATCTTGAAGGAATTACAGAAGATGCCTGTTTTGCATTCACAATCGGTTACGAGCTGGCAACATCTGACCATTTTCCCGTATGGAATTCAAGCTCCGAGTTTAAACATCTAAGGAACAGATAAATAACTATTCGCCCAACCTGTTGTTTTTTGACTAACACATACAAAAACCAATCTGCAAAATAATAAGGTATTTTAATTTTATTTTATTTATTGTTATTTTTTTCACATTGTTATTTTTTTCACACATAAATTATTATCTTTGCACCACTATTTAATATAAAAGTTTTTGACAATAAATATTACACAATGACTATCAGGGAAATAGCGCAAAAGATAAACGGAAATGTTGTATGCTGTGAGGAGAAAGTAAATAACGAAGTGGAGTTTGCATTTTCCTCAGATCTGATGAGTGATGTATTAAAAGTTGAAAAAGAAAATATACTTCTGATAACCGGTCTGGTTAATCTTCAGACTATCAGAACATCAGAAATGTCTGAGATAAATTGTATTGTCTTTGCGCGTAATAAAAAAGTCAATAGTGATATTATTTCTCTTGCCAGGGAAAATAACATGGTGCTCATTGAAAGCCCTTTTTCGGTCTTCAGAATATCGGGGGAATTATATAATGCGGGGATCAAACCGCTTTTTTAAGGAATGCAGTACAAATTCAAAATAGCCGGTGGGGATTTTTCAAATGCCGGAACTGTTGCAAGTTCGGTTAAAAAAATTTTGCGCCAGCTGAATATTGACCACTCAGTTTCGAAACGAATTGTAATTGCACTCTATGAAGCAGAGGTCAATGTTGTTGCACATGCACACTCCGGGATTATTGATGTAGAGATAGACAATGAAAGGATAAGGATCGTAATAACTGATCAGGGTCCCGGGATCCCGGATATTGAAAAAGCAATGGAAGAAGGTTTTTCAACAGCTTCACCACAGGTAAGAGAGATGGGATTCGGAGCAGGAATGGGACTGTCGAACATGAAAAAGAACAGTGATATCCTGAATATAACCAGTGAGCCGGGCAGGGGAACAGTTGTGGAATTGATTGATTTTTTAAAGCCAGATGCCAGATAACAAGCAAAATACAGAGTTCCATCACGCATTGAGGGTTGATGATGACTTGTGCATCGGGTGTACACATTGCATGACCGTATGTCCGACCAAAGCCATCCGTATACGGAGCGGCAAGGCACGTATCATAGCCAACAAATGTGTCGACTGTGGTGAATGTTATAAAGCCTGTCCGGTTTCGGCAATAAAAGTGGAACAGGACGATCTGGAGCTTATATTCAGATATCCTGTCAGAGTAATTCTCATTCCGGCAATCCTCATAGGTCAATTCTCTCATAAAATAAAGGCTTCATCAATCTTTGGTGCGCTGAAAGAGATCGGATTCACTCATGTCTACCAGGTTGAAAACACTGTCGACATGGTTCTTGATGCCTATGAGGAATATAAGCTCCGAAACTCCAACCGCCCTCTGATTTCATCATTTTGCCCGGCCATTGTTCGTCTGATACAGGTCAGATTCCCCTCGCTTGTTGATAACATAATAAGGGTCAATCCTCCAATAGACATGTCGGCCCTTTACTATCGGGAAAAACTTAAATCTTCCGGTATCAGTGAAAAAAACATCGGATTGTTCTATGCCACTCCGTGTGCAGCAAAGATCGCTGCAATAAAAAGCCCTGTCGGTGATACTGAATCTGTTATAACCGGTGTCATTAATATGAACTTCCTGTACAATAAAATAAATAAGTATCTCCTTAATACTTCAGAAGCACCCGACTTACCTGTTACTGATGATCTGCTCAATTCCCGGGGCATCCTCTGGAGTCTTACCCGGGGTGAAGCGATCCATTCGAAAAAAAGAGCCCTTGCAGTAGATGGAATAAAAAATGTTACCGAGATTCTCGAAAATGTTGAAAATGACAATCCCGGCAATGTCGATTTCCTCGAGCTCAGGGCATGTGATGAAGGTTGTGCAGGCGGTATACTTATGACAGGCAACAGATTTCTTACTGTGGAAAGGCTCAGAAAGCTTGCGTTGGATCATGAAGCCTGTGAACTTGAAAATGACATGAAGCAGCTGGACGGATTTATCAATCTTAAAGAACACAGTTATCTTGGCAATGTAGAGCCAAGGAACATAGATAAGCTTGATGAAGATATTTCATTAGCCATGAAAAAAATGGAAAGGAAAAGGCGGATGATGTGTTTTTTGCCCGGATTCGACTGTGGCGGATGCGGAGCACCCGATTGTCAGACCCTGGCTGAAGATATCGTACAAGGCAGAGCTCAGATTTCCCATTGTGTATTTATTCAACAGCAAATGATAAATCAGAAACTGCTTAGCAGCGAAAAAGCATATAAAATTACCGAAAGTATCTGGGGTTCAGAAAGACTTGAAAAAAACTGTAATAAAATCGGAGCAGAAGATGAAAATAACTGATATTGTTGAGGCCCTTGACCTGAAAGTTGTTTCCGGACAAGGTGGATTAAGGAATAATATAACCGGAGGATATGTATCTGATCTCCTCAGCGATGTAATAGGAAACGCAGGAGAAGGCTCTGTCTGGATAACACTGCAATCACATCATAATATAATTGCAGTAGCGTCACTTAAAGAACTTTCGGCAATAATTATTGTAAAAGGGGGATTGCCTGAAGAGGAGACTGTTAAGAAAAGTAATGAGGAGAATATACCTCTTTTGTCAACAGACAAGGATACTTTTACAATAGCAGGACAGTTATTCGCTTTATTAAAAAAAGAATGAAGAATTACCGGGCCGATCTGCATATTCATACAATACTCTCTCCCTGTGGTGATTTGAGTATGAGCCCGGCTAATATAATTTCCGAAGCTGCCAGAAAACAATTAGATATAATCGGGATTACCGATCATAACAGTACAAGGCAGTGCTCGCTTGTTGAAAAACTGGGAAGGGATAAGGGAATATTTGTATTGCAGGGAGCAGAAGTTACAACTAAAGAAGAGGTTCATTGTCTTGCGTTCTTTGAAAATACAGATGCACTGAGATATTTTCAGGATTATCTTGATGCCGGTTTATCCGATTTGCAAAATGATCCTCTTATATTTGGCGATCAGGTTGTTGTCGATGAGGATGAAAACATAATCTACACCGAAGAGAAGCTTCTGTCAAATGCAACTCAAATCTCTCTTGAAAAGCTTCAATCCTTTGTTCATAAAAACAATGGTATCTTCATTCCTGCACATATCGACCGTATGAAAAACAGTATTTACAGCCAGCTGGGCTTCTTACCTGAAAATCTGAAAGCTGATGCTATTGAAATATCAAGAAGGAGTTCTCCTGTTAAATTCGCAGCGATTCATCCGGAAATAACTTCATTCCCGCTGATCACAAATTCTGACTCACATTATCCGGAACATATCGGCTCTGTTTATAACACATTCCGTTTAAAAGAAGTCTCGTTCGGGGAAATAAAAATGGCCCTTGAGGGTACTGACGGAAGAAGAATTATTTCACTATGATAACACTGGCTCTTAATATTCTTGATATTGCTCAGAATTCGATCAGTGCAAAAGCTTCAGAGATAATGATCGGCATAAAGGAGTCGAAGGCAGATAATCTTCTTGAAATTACAATAAAGGATAACGGCAGAGGCATACCAGGTGAAATAATGAACAGGGTCACCGACCCGTTTGTGACCACCCGCACAACAAGAAAAACAGGATTTGGATTACCTTTATTGAAGTTCCATTCAAATCTCACGGGAGGCGACATTGCAATTTCTTCAGGAGAAGGCAGAGGCACAAGTGTAATTGCAACTTTTTCCCTTTCACATCCAGACAGGCAACCGCTTGGTGATATTGCCGGAGTAATGACAATTCTCATGACAGCCAATCCGGAAATTAACTTTCTTTACGGCCACAAAACAGATTCCGGCGATTACAACTTTTCGTCAAAAGAGATTAAGGATTATCTGGGTATTGACAATTTCAATGACAGCAGATTGCTTGCAGATATTAAAGAGATGATCAATCAGAATCTGAAAGACATAGGTGTATGTGATATTAATAAAAATTAAAATGATACTAATTTTAAATATTGAAAACTTAAAGAACATCATATTTTGAATAATTTTAAGCAGAATATCTGTTCTGAATTAATTAACTGAAATAAACTAAATAATAAAAAGCATGTCACAAATCAAATCACTTGCGGATCTTAAAAAGAAGCGCGAGGAAATCAAGGCAGGGCTGGACGTCAGAATAAAGGCGATTGATTCCGAGAATCACGTTCAGATTAAAGTAGCAATGGCTACATGCGGGATTGCAGCAGGAGCTAAATCCATAATGGAGTTTTTTGTGGAACAGTTGGACAGGAGGAATATACCCGGTGTAGTTACACAGACCGGATGTATGGGGTATTGTTATGCTGAACCTACAGTTGAAGTAAAACTCCCGGGAAAAGATCCGGTCGTTTTCGGGTATGTCGATTTAAAAAGAGCCGATCAGATCATCGAGAAGTATATAAAGGAAGGTGAATTTATCGACGGCATCATACCTGTTAATTATGATACAATAGATTCAAAAGAATAGGAGGTCCAAACATGTCAAAATACAACATGCATATACTCGTTTGCGGAGGCACGGGATGCCATGCTTCTGAAAGCGATGCAATTGTCTGCAATCTCAGGGATGAACTTGAAGCAAAAGGATTGACTGAAAAAGTACAGGTCATTCTGACAGGATGTTTCGGCTTCTGCGAAAAGGGTCCGATAGTAAAAATAATGCCTGATAATACATTCTACGTACAGGTCAAACCTGAAGATGCCCAGACAATTGTTGAAGAACACATAATAAAAGGCCGGAAAGTAAACAGACTTTTATTTAAAGATCCGGTTACAAAGGAACCTGTCAGTGACTCGAAACATATGGGATTTTTCAAGAAACAGCTCAGGATCGTCCTCCGGAACTGCGGATTCATTAATCCCGAAAATATTGATGAATATATTGCGAGGGATGGCTATATGGCACTGGGGAAAGTGCTTTCAGAAATGACACCTCAGGAAGTAATTAAAGTAATAAAGGATTCCGGACAGAGAGGCCGTGGAGGAGCAGGATTTCCCACAGGTCTTAAATGGGAAATAGCATCAAAGAATCAGTCGGATGAGAAATATGTAGTCTGCAATGCCGACGAAGGAGATCCGGGAGCCTTTATGGACCGTTCGGTTCTGGAAGGTGATCCGCATTCCGTTCTCGAAGCTATGGCAATATGCGGGTACAGTATAGGGGCTTCTAAAGGTCTTATTTATATCAGGGCTGAATATCCCCTTGCAATTCAAAGACTTAAGATTGCCCTTAGCCAGGCAAGAGAATACGGACTTCTTGGCAAAAATATATTGGGAACAGGTTTCGATTTCGACATCTCGCTGCGTTATGGCGCAGGCGCATTCGTTTGCGGTGAGGAAACAGCTCTTATCCATTCTATGGAAGGATTACGGGGGGAACCGACAATAAAACCTCCTTTCCCTGCTGAAGCCGGTTTTCGTGGAAAGCCGACCAATGTAAATAATGTTGAAACTTATGCAGCCATTCCTGTAATAATCCTTAAGGGAGCAGAATGGTACAGCAGTATCGGCACTGAGAAATCAAAGGGAACAAAAGTATTTGCCCTTGCAGGAAAAATAAATAATGTAGGGCTGATAGAGGTACCAATGGGAACAACCCTCCGGGAAGTAATTTTTGAGATCGGAGGCGGAATAAGAAAAGGCAAGAAATTCAAAGCAGTCCAGACCGGTGGTCCTTCCGGAGGATGTCTTACAGAAAAACACCTCGATCTGCCGATAGATTTTGATAATCTGGTATCTGCAGGATCGATGATGGGATCCGGCGGAATGATAGTGATGGATGAAGATGACTGTATGGTTTCAGTAGCTAAATTCTACCTTGAATTTACTGTTGAAGAATCATGCGGAAAATGTGCACCCTGCCGCATCGGAAACAAACGTCTGCATGAATTACTGAATCACATAACTGATGGGAAAGGGACGATGGCTGATCTCGACAGGCTCAGGAACATGAGTAATGTGATAAAAGATACGGCCCTTTGCGGACTTGGTCAGACTTCCCCTAATCCGGTATTGTCGACACTCGATAATTTCATGGATGAGTATGTTGCCCATGTAAGGGATAAAAAATGTCCTGCCGGAAAGTGTAAAAACCTGATGGAGTATTTCATAATTGCCGAAAACTGTGTGGGGTGTACTGCATGTGCCCGCGTATGCCCGGTAAATGCAATATCAGGTCAGCGTAAGGAAGTACATCAGATCAACCCTGAGGTTTGTATTAAATGCGGAGCCTGCATGGAGAAATGTAAATTCGATGCAATAATTATCAGATAAAGGATGAATTAATGGAAACAATAAAGATTACAATAGATAATAAAGAGGTTGAGGTTGAAAAGGGTATAACAATCTTAAAAGCTGCAAGGCAGCTTGGGATTGAGATCCCGACATTATGCTATCTCCACCTCGAAGATCTCAATATTGAGAATAATCCCGGAGGATGCCGTATTTGTGTTGTAGAGGTTCAGGGAAGAAGAAATCTTGCACCTGCCTGTTCAACAAAATGCGATCAGGGAATGGTTATCAGAACACATACAACAAGAGTTCTCAATGCCCGCAGAACTGTTATGGAGTTCATTCTTTCAGATCATCCGAAAGACTGCCTGGTATGTTCCAAGTCAGGTAACTGCGAATTGCAGGATATGGCTCACAGACTTGGAATACGTGAAATTCCGGGTTCAGAATACGCTGCAGTATCAACATACAAGCCTGACACTTCTCCTTCAATAAAGCGAAATCTCGATAAATGTATTATGTGCAGAAGATGCGAGATGATGTGCAATGTCGTTCAGACTGTCGGCGCACTCTCAGCTGTCAACAGGGGCTTTATGGCTACTGTTGCACCGGCATTTGAACAGAACCTGGAACATTCAACATGTACATATTGCGGACAATGTGTTGCCGTTTGTCCGACAGGTGCACTCACAGAAGTTGATAATACACCTGAAGTACTCAGGGCGCTTGCCGATCCGACCAAAACTGTTATCGTTCAGACTGCTCCTGCTGTCAGGGCTGCTCTGGGTGAACTTTTCGGGATGGAACCGGGAACACTTGTTACCGGGAAAATGGTTACTGCTCTGAGAGCACTCGGATTCGATTATATTTTTGACACCGATTTCGCAGCCGACCTTACAATAATGGAGGAAGGCACAGAACTCCTTGACAGGCTGACAAGGCATCTTAATGGCGACAAGACCGCCAGGCTGCCTATTCTGACATCATGCTGCCCCGGATGGGTCAACTTCTTCGAGGAATATTTCCCCGATCTGAAAGATGTCCCGTCAACTTCAAAAT